>JAGRMX010000127.1 GCA_020441025.1 Leptospiraceae bacterium | reverse complement strand
GCTTCGGTCAATTGATCATTCTGATTGTATTCGTTCCGATCCTGGCTCTGACCGGAATTGAAGGCAAGATGTTTCGTCCCATGGCGGCTACGTTCTGCTTTGCATTGATTGCCGCTTTTCTATTGGCCTTCAGCGTGATTCCGGCGCTGGCCGGATTATTGCTTATAGGCAAACCACAGCCACCCAACTCACAGCGCTTCAATTTAATGAGTACATTACAACAGGCGTATGCCGCCACATTAAAGCTGGCATTGCGTTTTCAGAGGATCGTACTGACGCTGGCGATTATTCTGCTGGTCACGGGTGCCATGTTGTACGCGCGTCTGGGGGGCGAGTTTATTCCCCGTTTGTATGAGGGCGCGGCCGCCTTTCAATTTGTGCGCCCTTTGAGCATTTCGATGGATGCGTCCATTGCGCTTGAAAAAAAATCACAACAATTGCTGCTGGAATTTCCGGAAGTGGATCGCGTGTTCGCACGCATCGGTACTGCGGAAATCGCGACGGACGCCATGGGTGTCAACCTGGCGGACACTTATATAATGTTTCGTCCCCGTTCCGAATGGCCCGCAATTGACGGCGCACGGCGTACTCCCTCCGAATTGATTGCCGCTCTGCGCTCACATCTGGAAGCTCATATTCCGGGACAACGCATTCTGGTCAGTCAACCCATTCAGTTACGCTTCAATGAACTGCTGGAAGGCGCCCGGGCGGATGTGAACCTGAAGATTTTTGGAGAGGACCTGGACGTCTTACAAGCGCTCACCCGGGACGCGACGCGCATTATCAGCGCCATACCCGGCGCCGGTGAGGTCGAGCCTGAGCTACGCGGCAAGGTACCCATGCTGGTCGTCACGCCTCGCGACGCTGTGTTGCGAGAGATGGGTCTCTCCCGCGCCGAGTTATTGGATACCATCGAAATCGGCATGGGTGGTAAGCAGGTCGGATTTCTTTATCGCGGTCTGAAACGATTTCCTATTTACGTACGCTTATCGACCGAACGGAGAGGCGATCTGGAAAAACTGCGCCGTCTGCCGGTAGGAGTTGAGGAAAACTTTACGGTACCGCTGGAACGTCTGGCAACCATTGAGTTTCGCGAAACGTATGAAATGATCAAACGCGATTCGTTTCGGCGTCGGGGCGCGGTACTGATCAATCCCCGGGGGCGGGACACGGAAAGTCTGGTAAACGCCGCCCGGGAAAGAATCGAATCGGAACTGGATGTTCCGCCGGATTATTATCTGGAATGGGGCGGGAACTTTAAGAATCTGGAACAGGCCCGGCTGACATTGGCGTCGCTGGTAGTACTGGCGTTTTTGATTGTGTTGGGCATGATCTATTCCGTCTTTCAGGATTGGCGTCGAACCGGCCTGGTTTTGCTGGGCGTACCCTTCGCTCTGGTCGGCGGAGTATTAAGCTTACAGCTGTACTCC
This sequence comes from Leptospiraceae bacterium, assembly GCA_020441025.1. Taxonomy (GTDB): domain Bacteria; phylum Spirochaetota; class Leptospiria; order Leptospirales; family Leptonemataceae; genus JAGRMX01. Next base: position 7,035 of record JAGRMX010000127.1, on the reverse strand, counting down.
ATTCCCTTCAGCGTATCCGCCGGCGTGGGTTTCATCGCCCTGTTCGGAATCTCCATTTTGAACGGAATCGTACTCATGAGTCATTACGGCGATATGAAGTCGGCCGGATTGGCCGGCCGGGAACTGGCCATACAGGGCGGCATCCATCGTCTACGACCGGTATTGATGACGGCCCTCACCGACGCGTTGGGATTTTTACCCATGATGACCGCCACGGGCCTGGGTGCCGGTGTGCAGCGTCCGCTGGCCACAGTGGTGGTCGGGGGAGTAATGACTTCCACTTTTGTTATATTAATCTTATTGCCCGTGCTGCATTGCATGTTCGAGCGATATTTATACACCGATCAGAGGAATGATCCGCTGAAATGATAAAATTTGAGAACCAGAACGAAATAAAAAACAATGCAATTTAAGAATGGCACACCGCGCATAATCATTCTGGGAGCCTATGGTCAGGTAGGGGTTGCGCTCTTAAGGTTGTTTAAAAAGCACTTACCGGATCCGCAATATATACTGGCAGGCAGAGATCGGACCCGGCTTAAAGCCATCGCCGATCGGAACGATCGGGTATGCACGCTGGATGTGGGCGACCCGGAATCGCTGCGTGCTGCGGTGCGGGAGGCCGACCTGGCGATCAATTGCATCGGTCCATATTTAAAGTACGGGCATGAGATTGCGCGTACCTGTGTCGCATCCGGCACGGCCTATTTCGACCCCGCCTCCGAGCAAGAACACTACGTACGCATGCAACGACTGAATTCAGCGGCGCACCATTCCGGTGTACCGATCATGACCGGTCTGGGCTCTTATCCGGGACTCTCCGGTTTGATACTATTGCATCTGCTGCGAAGCAATCCGGATGAATACACGGAAGCCCGCATGTATGTGGCTACCGGCAATACGACCGGACCGGATGCCGGGCTGGCCAGTTATATGACCGCCGTTTTAGAGTATAATTATAAACTGCGTGAATTGCACGACGGCGACCTGCGCGAGGTACATCCGGGGCGGGAAATTTGCCAGGTAGAATTGCCGGAACCGTTCGGGAAAATGAAACTGTTAAACTGGCCCCAAATGGAAATACTATCTCTGGCAAAACTAACCGCACTTAGTAGCCTCCGTACGTTCATCGGGCTGGGACACTCGGAGACGCCGTCTCGATTACAAATTGGACTCATTCGTTTGCTAAGACCGCATCGGTTCGAATGGAGCTATCAGTTGTTGAAAGCAATTGCACGCCGCCGGTTACGTTCCGAATATCAAAAAGCACAAGCGGTCGATCCCGGCACTGCGGCCGTGCTGCAAATAGAATTGCTGAATCAAGAGCGCCGTTCTATCAGAGCAAACGCCCTTTTGCCTGATATGGCCACCGGCACCGCTCTGCTACCGCTGTATGCCTCCGAATGCTGGTTACGCGGCACTATTCTACCCGGGTGGCATGATCCCCTTGAATTATTCGATACGGCGGATGCATTGAATCGAATCCGGCGCATCGAACCGGGGATTGACCCGTCGTAAGCGGATTATGATCATGCCATGCGCGAGTTGCGCTATATTAAGAAACAATTGGAAAATTGATTCCGATTGTATACATACGGAATCAAGACACCGGCTCGAAGTGATAGACCGTATGCCCCTCAAAATGCTGCGGTGACTTAAACAAATACTTACGCGCCCGGGCCGACAGGTGATCCCATATCTGGGACGTAAGCAGTATCGCGTTGGAATCCTGCCCGTAGATGGCAAGGTGAGCGCTCAGATTGAGCGCTTCGCAATAAATTTGACTTTTATCTTCTTTATATATGGTCTGCCCGGCGGCAATGCCCTGGTTCACCGCGATTTCTTCCGACAGGTTGTCCATGGTATGATTGAAGATGTTCATGCTGGCGCGGATTTCGATGGCGGCCAGCAAAGCGGATAAATAATCCTCTCCCATGAAGGCGAAAAACACGGCGTTCTCTTTGCGCGTCCAGAGTTGTCCTCCGTAATGCGGAACGATTTCAATAAACTTTTCGATGATACGGTCCTGGGTGGCGGAAAAACGACGCTCATCCATGGATTGCTCCAGACTCTCGGGAAAACGCAATTGAACATACAGATAAATGATAAAATAATTCTCACCGTCAATGAATACGTTTTCGGAAAGGCGACCCTCGGCCAGATCGCGGCGTCGTTTTTCCATGCGCTCGGCATACAAATAATCCCGCACACGCCGATCCATGCGTTGGAATTCGGGACGCACCGGCAGACTACGTTCGTATTCATTTACATGCGCGCGACGATCCGCTTCCAACAGTACCCGCGCGATCACAAACGGTAAATGGCCCAGCTTGATATTGTTCTTGGAAATAAAGTCATGCGCACCGGCGCGCATGCACTCGACGATCATGCGTTCCGAACTATCCGATGAAACCACAATGCAGGGAATATTCAATCGTTTGAGTTCCCCGATAAATTCAAATAAATCCATGCCCACCCGGCTTTCGGTCAGCACGGCATCGGGCGGATGCGCCGGAATATACTGTAGCGCCTGACGGGCATCCGGACGAAATGAAACCGTGATGTTGCGAAACTCCGCTTCCAGCAGGTGGGTGTAGTATTCCTGTAGACCCACATCCGTATCAATAACCAGTATTTCCATTTGATTTATCGTGTAGTCGCTATCAGCGCATGGTGTATTTATAGACCCGGGAGCCCTGTAAATCAGAATCGGGATAAAAACTACGGCGAACCTGATCGGGTAACATGCGATACATGGCCTCCGAAAGCGCGATGGAATTGGGATCGGCGGCGTGCTTTTCCAGATCCTGCGCGAACTTCATGTCCTGACTGGTCATTTTATTCACGTCGTTCTTATAAACGGCGGTACCATAATGCATGCCGATACGCAATTTGATATCGTTCTCCGGTCGCAACGCGTTCTCCGCGATATTAAAGACCGGCAAATACCCCAGAACCGAAAGCATGGAAAGCACCGACATGGGACAACAGTCTTCGCCATAGTAGGCCGCCAGACCGCCGTCACCGTACCAGAACCAAACGCGCCCGTCCCAGAATTCCACATGCTTGTGAACATACGCTTTAAAGCGACCGATGGTCAGGTCCAGATCGTCTTTCACATTGGTGCGCACCAGTTCGGAGGAAGAAATGATGTCAATACTTACGAAGCTGAGATGATACTCATGCTCCTGCTTCATGAATCCCCAGCCGGCGGATTGTCCTTCGGCCTGGTCCTGGACGAAATGGTGATTGGCCGCGTCGTACACAAATCCCATGTCCCGGATAATATTTACGATACGATCCATGCCTTTCAGGCGAATCACGCCCCCGCTGGCACCGTGACCCTCGCGGGTAATCATATACGCTATGTAATCCAGTAATCTTTCGCGCGATTCGAAGTATTGCAACACACAGTCCGCGGCTACCTTTCGGGGAACGACGATCTTATCGCCGAATCCGGAGTATTCGTAAATATTAAAGTTGGGATCCACATCGCGACCGAGATGATTCATCTGCTCGGTGTTCAGTGACTGCACCAGTACATCACGTAGGGCCTTGCGTAGTTCTTTCACGAATCTTTGTAGCTCCGAATACGGCGACTATCCGTATGGGTTCCACAGAGAGCACGGGAAAACAGGACGGGAGTCAACCATTTAAGCAAGGAATTGAATTGAAAACTGCATGCGGAGCGGCTGCGGGGCCGGTGCGAGCCGAAAATGCGGAAGGTCGCAAAGAGTGTGGGCTGAGCCGAAACGGGTGGAATGTGGAGACTATCGGGATCGAACCGATGACCTTCTGAATGCAAATCAGATGCTCTCCCAGCTGAGCTAAGTCCCCGTTCTACTTTAACCGTAGCCGTAGGAATAACGGCAACAAAGGCAGGTTTCCGGCGAGTCACTTTCTGTAAAGCAATTTCCAGGCAGTCGACTGAAAAGCGCATCGAAGCGGTTTACAGCCGCGTCCAGGGCCAGTCCACATGCATATTTGAAGCCAGATATCCGGTTGGGCTGCGGCCTTCCGAATTTGAGATACATTGCCCGGACCGGCCACCGTTCTGCGGATTTCTGGTGGAGAAAATTGAAAAAGGTACATAAAATGGGTTTCTTCCGTTGCGGCCTCGTGAAATGGGGAAAGAGGAGCACACAATACCCTGAGTGCGGTAATATAGCATGACCTGGCGCAAAACTCCAGACATATCGCGGGCTGATTTACCCGTGGCGATTGTAACCGGCGCCGGCGCCGGCATCGGTCGTGCGTTGTCCGTACGGCTCGTACGCAATGGGTACATAGTCTACGCCGGCGTACGCAATCTGAAACGAGCCCGCCAGGATTATGACGACCTCGTGCATGTTGATGCGCTTCGACTGATTGAACTGGATGTGAATGAACCCGACCACATTGAAGAGTTGGTGCATACAATCCAGGAGCGCGAAAAAGGACGCATTGATTTGCTGGTCAACAATGCCGGATACGGTTTGTACGGCGCCTTTGAAGAATTGACCGATGAACAGTTCCGAGACCAGTTTGAAACCAACTTTTTCGGCGTGCAACGAATGGTGCGTTCGTTCTTACCTTTCATGCGCCAGCGTCGCTCGGGGAAAATTTTGAACGTCAGTTCCATTCTGGGACAGATGGCCCTGCCCCTGGGCTCGGCCTATACTTCATCCAAATGGGCCCTGGAAGCATTCAGCGAGAGTCTGCGCTATGAAGTGGCACCCTTTGGAGTGCAAATAGTACTGATTGAACCCGGATTGATTCGGACGCGATTTAAGAAAAACATGGTTCGTGCGCGCGCAAGCCGGGTCGGCCATTCACCTTACGCGCCTTTTCACCCTTTACTGGAAGACGAAAGTTATCGTGGATTATCTACCTCCGCACCCGCCGCCGCGCGTCGCATTGCGCAGATTGCCGATTATAAGTCACCCGCCCGGCGCTACCGGGTGGGTACAGACAGCCATATGGCGTACTTTTTACGCTGGTTGTTGCCTGCGGCGTTCCAGGATTTAATCCTGCGTACGTATATCCAGAGATTGTATCATCGTAATAAAAAAGCACAGAAACGACATGCGGCGAAATCGCCGGCTACATAATTAATTTGCAGAATGCATTCATTGAATCGATGCAATCCATAAGAAGTCATGGCCAAGAAGAAAAAAACTACAGCAAAGAAAAGCGCGAGCGGCAGTAAAAAAAAATCAACGGCCGCCGCGAGCAAGAGCGCAAAAACCGGCTCTAAGAAAAGCGCGAAAAAAATAACTAAGAAAACCGCGAGCCGCGCCGGCAGCAAGAGTGCGGCGCCGAAGTCAACCGCCGCCGGCACGCGCAAAAAAACAACCGCCGGATCCGGTAAAGCTACCGCTCGTTCTACAGCGACCGCCGCAACGCGCAAGAGCGCCGGCGCGACAACCGATGCGGAATTCACACGCCAGTTACTGAGCTGTTTGAATCCAGCGGCGGAAGCCCGTGAACACTTTCAAGCCTGTTGCGATTTGATGCACGATCAAATCGGGTTCGGTTTATTGAACTATTACACCGTAAGCGACGGGGCCGGTTCCGAAATGGAACTGGTCGGTGTGTGTGACGGAAATAATTTAATACGTTTTATCGAACCGGGACAGGCCGGTTCCATACGCGTAAAACGCAAAATCCCCGACCGGGCGGAATTGGACGCTCTCAATCCGGATTGGTTGCATACCTTCGGACCGGAAGATGCGCCGATACCTCTATCCGAATCGGAAGGGGATTTCACACCGGCCTCAATTTTGTCTCTGCCTATCGCTCCCGCTGGAACCGGCGGCAGCCGACCGCAGGCCATATTGATTCTGGCGGGTGCGGGCGTGCGCTACACCACCGCGGACCTTAAAACCGCCATGGATTTTGCCACCCTGCTCCAGAGCGACGTATTTCAACGCAGCCTTCAGGTTGTTCGTAGCGAACAGCAATCCCAACTTGAAAAAGAGAAACAGAAGCATCGGAACATACAACACGAGCTGACCGAATTACGCAATGCGCACAAGCATCAGACCCAGGAGCATGAACGGTTACTGGCCGAGTTGGAGAACAGTCGCAAGCAGGAACTTAACACCGCGGCGGAAAATCATCGCAACGAAATTGCCGCGTTAAATGCGGCTACCGCCGCCAGGCAGAACGAACTCAAGGCCGAACTGGAAGGCCTGGAACGTAAAATAGCGGAAGATGAAAAACGCATTCGGGCCGAGAGCGAAGCGCGTCTACAGGCCGATCGGCAGGCGCTCAGTGATAAGCGTAAAGAACTGGAGTCGGAATTAAATCGGCTACGGGACGCCAACCGCGCACTGGAAGAGAATCAGAGCCGCCTGCAATCGCAACTGGATCAAGAAAAACAGAACGCAGGCCGCCTGAATGATCAGCTGGAAAGCGGCAAAGAACGCATAACCGCCCTGGAAGCCGACTTAAAACAACACACGGCGCATGAAAGCGACATTCAAAAACAATTGAATGAAATGCGCAAACAACATGCCCGCGAAAAAGAGCAATTACAGTCCGAACATGACGAAAAAGTGCGCGATCTGGAGCAGCGTAATCAGGCGGCCAACCAATCCTTTGAGGAACGCCTGCGGGAAGCGCATAAACAACAGGCGGGCGAACACGCCGATACCATCGCAAAGTTAAATCGGCAGTTGGATGAGCTACGCGCCGAACACAAAAACAAACTGGAAAGCATTCAAAAAGAAAGCGAAGAGCGCATTCAATCCGAACGCGAGAATCGCAACCAGACCGACCGGCAGTTGCGATCCGAGCATGAACAAGAAATCGCCGAACTGAAAACGGAACATCGGCGCGCGCTGGAAACGACACAGGAGCAAAACCGAGAATTACTCGAAAAGAAAACGCAGGAACTCAAAACCGAATCCGAACGGGCGGTGTCCGAACTGAATGCCAGAATCCAGCGATTGGAAAATGAAAAACGCACCGAGCAGGAACAGAGCGAAGCGCGCATTCGAGAATTGCAGAACGAACTGGAATCCCTCCAGAGCACTTCCAAAGACAATGAAA
>JAGRMX010000126.1 GCA_020441025.1 Leptospiraceae bacterium | reverse complement strand
CGGTTCGCTGGCTTTTACAAACCCGGGTGCGATTCACTCCTTTTCTGGCCCGAATGCGCTTTGTGCTGTTTCCCCGGGCGGACCTGATTCAGCATGAAGCCGAAACGGCCCTGCTGAAAACACTCGAAGAACCGCCCGACCATACTCGCTTCATATTCCTGGTTCGAGATCTGTCGGAACTTAAAGAGACGATTTCCAGCCGGGGAGTGATTGTTCCGTTTCAGCGACTATCGGGTCCGGTGATCCAGGAGTTGGTGGGATCAGCCGGAATGCGCGACCTGGATCTGTTGGGTGGCAGCCTGCATATGCTCCCATTTATGCAGACCGATCTTTTTCATAAACTCAAGGAGATGATCGCAGCCGGTTTGAAGCATCCCAAGGCTCTGGCGGAACTGGAGCAGTGGATTATGAACGGGGAGCGTAAAAAATTCTCCGAGGCCGGTCCGGACGATGAGTATGACTATGGCGAGGTGGTCGAGACCATGGGCTTGTTGATGTTGAATCAAACCGCCGATCATGCCCGACGGCGAGAGATAGCCCGGGCGGTGTTTGCTTTGAAATCAGAATTACACAGAGACATGGTCGGCAGCAATGCCGCCGCCATGGGACGTTTCTTTTTTGAATTGGCCGCGGCGCTGTTTCCAGAGCGAGCGAATCCTCCGCGCAGGGAAGTCCAGACACAAGCAGGTTATTAATTGTCTCGCGGACCGTTGCAGGATAAGAGCGGATTTCAGTATCGTTTTAATTAAACGAAGAAATGAGTAAACTCAGGCTCCGGCAATATTGACCATGATGGTTTTTAATATTTCCGACTGCTCTTCGTGGGGTGAAACGCGCCAGCTGATGCCGGTAGGAGTCGCAACCAGCGAGCGACCGCGAATAGGCGCACCGAATACGTCACCACCGGCGCAACACCTTACAATGTAAACGTCGTGTTTCCGGGCTACCGCCACCATTTCGTTCTCATCCCGCTCTGCGTCTTTCGGTGATGTCTGACCTTTGCCAGAAAATGTAAACGGCGCCAGAATAATTTTAATACCATCCGCCGCCAGTCTCGCAATTTCATCCGTCTGCATCAAATCCCGACCGTTGAGTACGGCAAAACGATGGCCGCTGAGAATATACACGCCCTCCTCGCCGCCGGCTGAGGTCTTTTTTTCAAAGTCATAGTCCACCGGATTTCGTTTGTTATACCAATCGATGATTTCTCCATTTGAAACTATGGGTGTGGAGCAACGCAGAACGGATTTTGACGCGCTTTCATCGGTGCGCAGAATCGTTCCGCCGATAATAACTCCGTGATACGCATCGCTCAACTTCTGAATCCAATCCTGCGCGAATTGCGATCGATCCAGCAGAGCTTGATCATCTTTAATATTGGAATCTAAATAAAAATATTCCGGCAGAACAAGAAAATCTGATTTAAGCGCGGCCAGTTTTTTCAGTATGGTTAAATTCAACCCTTCATTCAGGGGTTTTTGATACACACTTACTTTCAGGATGCTCATTCCATGCCCGGTTCGCAAGAATACCAATCTGCGTCAATCGCTTTTGATTCGCATACACATCGTTGGCCGGGATACGCGCTGAATCTGTGCAGTGCCGTGGCGTTCTATTTTGCTACCGTAATGGTTCATCTGGGTGTACAATCCGGTCCCACCGGTCCGCGCGTTTATGTATTTGCGCGCTTTCTGACAGGATTCATCATTTTCGGATTACCATATCTTCTGCGGCGACAACCGGTTGAACGCGGAGCGGATTCGATTCCGTTCATTGCTTTGCGCAGTATTTATAATCTTGCGGCAGTCCTCTGTTTTTATCAGGCAGTCGCGACGGGCGCAACCGGTAAGGGCAACGTACTCAATATGACCTACCCCGCATTCGTCGCTTTGATTGCGCCGTGGTTGATCGGTGAGCGTTTGAACAGTCGGAAAATTATCCTGGTTCTAATTTCGGTAGTCGGGGTTCTGATGAATTTCATCGATGATGATTTTGGATTGCAACCGGACAACGTGCGGCCCTACATCTGGGCGGTCGCCTCGGCCGTCACGGCGGGAGTGGCCATTGTAAGTTTACGGGGTGCGGCGTTGAACGCGCCATCCGGTGAGATCCTTTTCTGGATGTTCTTAAGCGGGACCGTGGTGCTCCTGCCGACCATCTTCACCAAAATCTCACAAATCACTCTCATTGAGTATCCGTACATTCTGGGTTCGGCGGCTCTGGGCATTGCGGGACAATGGTGCCTTACCGCTTCCTATCGCTACATTGACGCGGCTACCGGCAGCATTGTTTCGGTAACGCGCATACCGATTGCGCTCCTGTTCGGGGTCGTGCTGCTTTCGGAAGAAATGCATTTATTGGCCTGGCTGGGTGCGCTTCTGATTCTGCTGAGCAATGTTTTACTTGCCTTTAGAACAAACCATGAAAAGGTTGGGGTGGTCGGAAAATAGTGCCCGACGACGGAATCCGAATGGCATCCGCCGATCAACTAACTACCTGTCTACTTGAACTGGCGAGCGCCGGTTGTCAGGGCAATCTACACGATTTCCAGGCCTGGATCAAATATGCTTACAGCATCGAGACCGATGTGGACGCTCTTTCCGAAGTGGCCGCGGAGTTAATCCGTTCCGGTCGGCTAAAACAGCATCCCGAAATTCCTTCCGAACTTATTATTGCAGGAGAAATCTCGTTTCCGGAGCGCGTTTCGTATCAGGTGTCCGGAGATTTGAAAGACTCGCCCATTCAGATGGTGCGATCCCGGATGGAAACCTTTTTGCGTTATTTTGGCGCCGGGGAAGCGGATATTATGGATCTGTCCATTGCCACCACCGAGGCCATGGAAAACGCCGTAAAGTACAGCGATCATAAAACCATCGAAGTGACGTACAGCCTGGTGGGCGGGCAATTTGATATTAAAATCGTAAATCGCATCGGAGAAATCAGGCTGGAGCAGGACATCGAATCCGGCAAGTACTCCGGTTCCACAACGCTGATGCGCGGCATGATGGTTATGGTCAAATTGTTCGATGAAGTGGATATTGACATCATAGACGAAAAAGGTCTGGCCATCTTTACCGCTTCGCGTAAATTAAAAGTGGCCTGATTCTCATTCGGATTCTCAAGCCGCTACTCAAATCATGAACGATTCGTTTCAACTTGTTTCCGGCTACAGACCGGCGGGCGATCAGCCGCAGGCCATCAAACAACTGGTCGAAGCATACAATCAGGGTAAGCATCATCTGTGTCTGCTGGGTGTTACCGGTTCCGGTAAAACCTATACTATGGCGGCTTTCATCGAAGGTATTCGCAAGCCGACCCTGGTGCTGACGCATAACAAAACTCTGGCGGCGCAACTCTATCGGGAATTTCGCGAATTCTTTCCCAACAACGCCGTAGAGTATTTTGTTTCGTACTACGATTATTATCAACCGGAGGCGTATGTTCCCTCCAGCGATACTTATATAGAAAAAGACGCGTCGATAAACGATGAAATCGATCGGCTGCGCTTGCGGGCCACTTCTTCGTTACTGGAACGTCGCGATGTGGTGATTGTCGCATCCGTTTCGTGTATCTATGGATTGGGTTCTCCGGAAGAGTACCGGCACAGCGTCGTTTTTCTGGAACCCGGTCTCGAAATGGATCGGGACGACGTGATCCGTCAGTTATTGCACATCCAGTACGAACGCAATGACGTGACTTTTACGCGTGGAAACTTTCGAGTGCGTGGCGACACGCTGGAAGTTTTTCCGGCTTATCGCGAAGAAGGCGTGCGAGTGGAATGGTTCGGCGATGAAATTGAAACCGTTTCCATGATCGATCCGCTGACCGGCGCGGTTCGTCAACGCATGGATCGGGCGGTTATCTATCCGGCCAAGCATTTCATAACAAGCCCACCCCGCTTGAAAGACGCGCTGGAGAACATTGAAACCGAGTTGCAGGATCAAATTCGGCACTTTAATGAAAATAATAAACCGCTGGAAGCGGAGCGCATCAGCAGTCGAACGCGTTATGACATGGAAATGCTGCGGGAAATGGGCTATTGCAACGGTATAGAGAATTATTCGCGGCATCTGAGCGGTCGCCAGCCCGGAGAAGCGCCCGCCTGCTTGTTAAACTATTTCCCGGAAGACTTTGTTGTGATTGTGGATGAAAGCCACGTGACTTTGCCTCAGGTACGCGGCATGTTTGAAGGCGACCGGGCGCGCAAACAGACTCTTGTCGATTTCGGATTTCGTTTACCCTCCGCCCTTGATAATCGACCTTTGAATTTTACCGAATTCGAAAACATAGCGAAAGATGTTTTGTATGTTTCGGCCACGCCGGCGGATTATGAACGTGAACGATCTATGGAGATTGTGGAGCAGATTATTCGTCCTACCGGATTGCTGGATCCGGAAATTGAAGTACGACCGGTGTCCAATCAGATTGAAGATCTGGTGCAGGAGGTCCGCCAGCGAGCCGAACGCGACGAGCGTGTCTTGATTACCACCCTGACCAAAAAGATGGCCGAAGATCTATCGGACTACATGTCCGACCTGGGAATCAACGTGGCCTATCTGCACTCGGAGATCAATACCATCGAACGAGTTGAAATCATCCGCGATTTACGGCGCGGGGATTTTGATGTTCTGGTAGGTGTGAATCTTTTAAGGGAGGGTCTGGACATGCCGGAAGTTTCGCTGGTGGCCATACTTGACGCGGATAAAGAGGGTTTTTTGCGCAACCAGCGTTCGTTGATTCAAACCATCGGGCGCGCGGCGCGCAATGTCAACGGTCGCGCTATCCTGTATGCGGATAAAACCACTCCATCCATGCAGTTCGCCATCGATGAGACCATCCGCCGACGTGAAATCCAAAAACGTTATAATGAAGAACACGGTATAACACCCAAAACGATTTACAAAGCCGTACAGGACATCCTTGAACGCGAAGTTAATCCCGCTGAAGAAGACGAGCGCATACTGGCGGAACTGGAAGGTGAAATCAAACTGGATCCCAAATCCAGCCGCAAAGAACAAATGGAGATTCTGCGCCAGGCCATGCTGGACGCGGCCCGCAATATGGAATTTGAGAAGGCCGCGCTGCTCAGAGATCGCATGCTGGAAATGGAAGGCGGCGGTTCCTCCGGAGATACTCGCAAAAAGAAAACCTTTCGCGCCCGCTCGGGTACCGCCGGCACCACTCCCGGTCGGCGTAAGTCCAGCCGGGTGATTTCAATGGATGAAGCCCGGACGCGTCGCAAACAGAAGTAAACGCGCGTCGGCTATGAATGCAACCTCCGGTATGTTCCGGTATTGAATCAAAATCGCCTGAATCCATTTCCGGTGCAGGGACAAAAAAAGGGGGCCGACGGCCCCCACCGGATTTCCGAAATGGATTACTTCTTGAATGTTCCTTCGACCTGTTGTTGCAGGTTTTTGACAGTAGAGATACCTTCATCCAGATAGCGGCGCATCTGGACTACCGGTTCGGCATTTTCTGTGGCTCCGCGGGCTACCAGGTCGCTGTAGTTCTTTTCGATCTGGCCGCGTAGTTCTGCAAATTTGCTCTCGGCGGTACGATACAATCCCAGCCCGGCGTTCAGGGCATCTCGGGCGCTGTTTTCGATGTTTTCTACTGTAATCATGGGAAACCTCCTGATCCGACTCATTGTCGGGAATAGTGCGTTGCACCATATTTATTTTGCGGCGCACTAAGATCAAGTACTTTCCGCAGCCAGAGCCCAAAAAATTCATACCCCTGTAATCAGCTCTCGGGGATGCTTTCCGCATTCGCGGTGTGATCTGCGAACGGGGTTTGAACCAAATCCACATTCAGCGCTCGACTTAAAAAATCCCATATGGGTCCTGGAGCGGAATGATCGAGGCAACGAGGTGAATAATATGCTCAAGTTATATGGATTTCCCACCAGCAACTTCTATAATAAGGTGAAGCTGGCGTTGATGGAAAAGGAAGTGGAATTTGAGGAAGTGCGCGTGGCGCCTTCTAAGACCGATGAAGATTTTCTGAGCCGCAGCCCCATGGGCAAGATTCCGTACATTGAACACAAAGGCGCATTCATCTGCGAAACTCAAGTGATCCTGGAGTATCTGGAAGCCGCGTTTCCCGATTTACAATCCCTCTATCCTGAGAACGCGCTGGAGGCGGCCCGTTGTCGTGAATTGATGACCATTGTCGACATGCATCTGGATTCGGCGGCCCGTCCGGCGTATGGCATTTTTTTTGGACGTGAAGTAGCGCCGGAAATCGTGTCGAAAGCGTTGGAAGGTGTGGAATTCGGACTGAAGGCTCTGCAGCGTCGTGCTCAGTTCAAGCCGTACCTGGCAGGCAACGAATTCACCTACGCCGATGTGAGTGCCGAAGCCACCCTGACCATTGTGGGTCAGACCTTTGAAAAATTGAACGGCGCCAATCCCGTTCTGAACGTACCGGGCGCCGCCGACTATCTGGCGATGATGGCCGAGCGTCCTTCCGTCAAGAAATTACGGCGCGCCCAAAAAGCGGCGCTTCGCATGCAGCAGATGGGTCAGAATCGATAAAGTGTGATCTATGCTGGAATATTAACGGCAACCAAAATGCGAAACGGATTTATTACGATAAGACGAGCGGCGTTTCTACTTATCACATACGCTTCTATTCCGACTGCCGTGTTTGCGTACAACGAAGTGCATTTGAGCAAGCTTTATGAGGCAAGTAACCGGAATGCAGGAGATTGTGTAATCTGGAATTCATGGGTAACCGAAAACAACATCGAAGTGAATCTAAGAAATGCCGACCTGAGCGGACTCTCACTTGAATCCTGCAATTTCAAGGATTCGGATTTTCAAAACGCAAATTTCAACGGTACGGATTTACAGGAAGCCAATTTTCAACAGGCTAAGCTTATGGGAGCTAAATTCTTTAAAGTAAAGTTACAGAACGTCAGCTTCATTGCGGCGAATCTGAAGAATGCACAGTTAGAACACTCGAACGTATCCGGTGCAAATTTCTGGGGTGCGGATCTGGAAAACTCGATTTTTGAACCAAAGATTACAAGTATCGATTCCGCTAAAAATATATGCTTCGCATACAATTTATATTCTTTACAATATCGAAAAGAGCCAGTAATCGCAAACGGTTCCAGTGTACTGTCGCTATTGTCGCAACAATGCCGCGATATAGGCGCGTATGATTCGGCGGCGGAGTTGATATATGCCATACAGAACAATTATTCCGAACTCTTACTGAAAAAGCATGCGTATATTGAGTATGCCTTTCGATATGTGTTTTTCGAATTGAGCACGAAATACGGCAAGAATCCGGGGCAAGCGCTGAAAATTTTAGTTTTGAATGTCATTGTGTTCGGACTGATCTATAGTATTATGATTTATAAAGGAGAGCCGCGGAACCATATTGCTATTCATGAGCGGAACCATCCAGATATGGAACCAATTACGCTGAATTGGGATTATATCAAAAGACTACATGATTCCCCATTTTTGCGCGTTCTGGCGATAAGCAGAAAGGCGTTGTATTTCAGTATTGCTTCAACTTTCTACTTTGACTGGAGTTTTTTGAATGTGCGCGAATGGATTTCCAGGATGCGACCTGACAACAAACAATATGAACCGTACGGCATGGTAAAAGTACTGTCGGGAATTCAATCGGTGCTTGGACTGTATTTGATTGCGATGTGGTTTTTGACTTATTTCGGACAGCCGTTCCTTTAATAGACCGGAGCGCACACGCTTGACCCAGACTGTCGTGTTGGATATGAAAAATCCGTTTATTAAAGCGCTTATTGACATCATAGCTTTCCTGGCCGGTACACGCGCCGATTGGGAACGACAGTTTCGCGAGCAAAATGAAAATCTGGGTAAGTTTGCGCAGGAATATGAAATCTGAATACTCGAGTTTCGAGAGTGTCGCCATTGTAGAAGATCTTGAGCATGTCTTTGCTATAAAAATCAATGATGCCGAAGCCGCGGAGGTCGTCACAGTTCAGGATGCGATCAATCTGGTGAAAAAACATGAGTCACCCGGCAGGCCGGGCTATTGTCTGGCCAGACAGGTTTTTTAGTTGCCCATCCGCTCCGCGTTCTGCACGGCCGATTCGGCTTTCACGCTTAGCTCGCGTGTTAAATCCTTCAATTGATCGGACACCCCGGCAATCGATTCGATATCATGGATGTGCGTTCGCAGCGCTTCTTTCATTTTTTGACCGTTCACCGAATTTTTTTCAATAACTCGAATGGAACGCAGCATGCGGTCATGAATGCTGTCGAATTCCTTTTGTTGATGTTCGCCGATTTTCTGATAGCCCGAAAAAATCTGTTCCGGTAAACGCGCCGCTTCGAGTAATAAACCGCTTACGTTCTTTAATTCGCTCAGCAGCGCGAAACTCCGGTTCAAATTACGCATGCCGCTGTGAATCAAATCGCCGGTAGCCTGTGCGGACTGCATGATTTCATTTAATCGTCCGGTTACC
>JAGRMX010000125.1 GCA_020441025.1 Leptospiraceae bacterium | reverse complement strand
CTCTCGGGTAGAATGGGATTGGCATATAGATTGTTTTTCTTGTCTCCATCGGCATGAATGCCGGCGGTCTGGGTATATACGTCCTGCCCCACAATCGGGCGATTGGATTGAATGCGCTTACCGCTGAAGGTTTCAACCAGGCGCGACGCACCCATGATGGCAATTTCCTGAACGCCGGTTTTAACTTTAAGCTTATCATGCAATGCGGTTACGACCGATTCCAACGGCGCGTTGCCGGCCCGTTCGCCCAATCCGTTGACCGCCACGTGCAATCCGCGCACACCGGCTTCGACGGCGGCCATACAATTGGCCACCGCCAGGTTGTAATCGTTATGACCGTGAAAATCGATCGCCAGATCCGGATGCGTATTCAACGCATCGCCAATACCGGCACGCACTTCGGCCGGAGACATGATACCCAGCGTATCGGGAAATAAAAATCGATGAATAGGCAGCGACTTCAGCGCGCGCAACATTTCACGGACATAATCCGGCGAATCTAAGAATCCGTTCGACCAGTCTTCCAGGTAGATGTTGGCCTTCACGCCATTGTCTACGGCGTATTGTACCGTGCGCTCGATATCCAGCAGGTGCTCCACCAGACTCTTTCCCAATTGTTGCTCGCAGTGTCGCAGAGACCCCTTGGCCAGTAGATTGATTACGCTGCCCCCGGTTTGCCGAATCCAATCAACGGAATGAGTGTGATCGACAAAGCCCAGGATCTCAATTCGCCGGTCCAATCCCCGTTCCCGGGCCCATTGGAATACTTCCCGGGTGGTTTCTTCCTCGCCCGCTGAAACCCGGGCGCTGGCCAGTTCAATCCGATCGACCTTCAGATTCTCCAGCAGATAGCGGGCAATTTGCATTTTTTCGAATGTGGAGAAACTGACTCCGTCGGTCTGCTCCCCGTCCCGCAGGGTTGTATCCATGATTTCAATGTACTGATGCATTTCTGATCACCTGGCCACCGGATTCAAAAACCGATTCTTACCAGTGCCTCTGAGCGCCGGATACCGGTAAAATAAAAAATCCATTCAAAATTGGGGGCATTACGGTTCGATACTAAAATATAGTGAACGAGCGCAAGTTCATCTACTCCAGCGTGGCTTTTCTGGCCTGTCTCCTGCTGTACTGGTTGGTCCCGGCCGCCGCGGATGCCTGGAAGGCCACACAAATGGAAGCCGCCGGCGAATCACCACCGCGCTACAATCTGGTGCCGATTCTCTGTTTTCACAACATTGACGGCGCCGGTCCATACTCTGTCAGTCGCCAGGAATTCCGCCACTACATGGAGGAAATTCGCAGGGCGAAAATCGACGTGATTCCGCTGCGAGTCTTACTGGCCAACGCGCGCGCCAATCGTCTTTTTGAACGACCTTCGCTGGTGATTACCATCGATGACGATTATAAAAACATCGTTCGAGTGGCGGCCCCCATTCTGCGCGAGTATCGTTACCCCGCTACCCTGTTCTTTTACATTAACGACATACTACCCAATCCGCGTTATGGCACTTCCTGGGAAGATTTACGCAGACTGAAAGCGGAAGGATTCGATATTCAGAATCATTCGTACACGCATACCATGTTTCATCATCCCCGGGACGGTGAAAGTCCGGAGAACTATGCCAATCGCGTTCAACGCGAAATAATCACATCGCGCGATATTCTGGAAGAAAACATTCCGGGATTGGATATTTACGCGTTTGCCTATCCTATGGGTTATTATAACGATCGCCTGCGTGAAAAGCTGGTGCGAGCCAGTTACGACGTGCTCTTAACCACCGATGCCGAACCGGTGGACATTACCGATGAATTCGAGGGTACATTTCATCGCTATACCATTCAGAAATATTATGTTCGCAATCCGGAAGCGATGTTCCAGCGACAGCTGGAATATGCCACCCGACCGTTTATACCCGAAAAAATCGCGTCCAGTTCGATCGATACCTCCACGCAGCCGGATGAATAATGCGCGCACATTCAGACGTTTTTCAAGAGTTGCCGATACCAGGTAACCGGCCGGTAAATGCGCCAGGAACATAACGCTCTCCTGTGGTTCGATTTATAATTTAACGCACGCCAATTCGCGCGCGCATAACCTGCAACTGCGACCGGGAGGCCCATAGGAAAAAGGCGTCGTCCGGTCGTGAAAGCAAGGTATCCATATCCGTGCGCGCGCGCTCAAATTCACCGATCTGCCAGAGTGCCAGACTGCGATAATAGTACAGACCATGGTAGACATCGCCACGCACCTGCCGATCGAATGGGTTGCGGGGTAATTTATCTTCAGCGATCATCTGATACGCCGCAAGCGGTCGTCGTTCTTTTAATAGTATACGCGCATGAGCGGACAATGCGGCCGTATTATCCGGCCAGCGATGCAAGCATTCATCTAAATAATCTCGTGCCCGACGATAGTTGTCTCGCTCTATATATAAATCAGCGATGGCCAACAGGGGTTCAATCGAGTTGGATTGTAATTCCGCCGCATTTCGAAAGTACGCAAGTGCCTGTTGATCCGCTTTCAGCAGCGCATACACTCGACCCAGATTGATATAGTGTCCATAAAATTGCGGCATCAATCGAATACTCAACGCAAAGTGTTCCCGGGCCGTTTCGAGTTGACCCGTAATCAGCGCCACGCGCCCGGCATTGTACACAAACGGCCAGAAAAGCGGGTCCGCCTCCAGCCCGGCCTGCCAGCGGGCCGCGGCCGTATGCCAGAGATCGGTGGCATCCGCATCGGCCGTTTCGATTTGCTGAACGGTTTCATTATTAAAGGCGGCCACATCCGTATAAACCGCTTTGTTCCAGTTGATCGTGGTATGCGTGCCCGGAGGTGGGTTTGGGCCGAAATCTGGCCCCGCACACAGGATAAAATCGCGTGCATTGCGGCGAAAGGTGCCTGTCGGAACTTCGTCACCCGACAAAATCTCCATGGGCTCGACCAGTATGTCGGCAAATTGAGGCTGCTGGTACGGTGGTCGCTCGCCCGTGGGACTACTCTGCCCTGAAATAACTGCGGGAAGCAGGGGCAGCCCTGACACTAATGCGACCAGAGAACAAAAACGTACTCTACTCCGACTTTTTGTCGATTGCTGCTGAGGGATCATTTTTCGCATTTTTACCGAATAGGGCTGATAAAATGAATTAATCTTCTATTAGGATGTGGATTACAATAAATGTCGGAACTTCGACAAAATCGGCTCAATTGCCTCCAGGAAAATTGCAATTCAGAGTATCGAAATACCGACAAAATCCGCAAAGTCATAAAAACAGGCATGCGTAACAAAATGAAAAACCCGGCAGGAGGCCCTATCGTCCAATTGTTATATCCGTGTGTCGAAATGCTTGCCACACAATCAGGCACTACCAGAATGCAGAAGCCGGGTGCCAGGCGCCCATTCTGTACTGGAAATACGGCATATTTTCGAGGAACATTATGCAAACGTCTCGCTTTTTTCGAATGATCATCTCTCTGACGGCGATTGTGCTGATCAGTGCCTCCGGGGCAGCCTGCCTGACGCCGCAGGAAACCCAGTATGAAACCACCGATAGCAATATCGAAGTTCCTCAGGCGCCGCCGGGCACCAGGCGCGTTAAGATCGCCCTGATTAATTTCCGCAATCAGACCGGGCGCAATTTTCTGGTGGACCCCGCGACGGCTCAATTAACCAGTCTGATGGTCGGCAGCGGTTATTTTGAAGTGATTGAACCTTCGCTGGTAGAAAGCGTCATCCAAACTCAGAGTGACATCACTCCCGAAAAGCTCCAGATTTTAAAAGAAAGATATGGCGCCGAGTATTTCCTGACCGGTACTCTGACCAACTTCGAAGTGCAGGAAAAATCGCAGGGTTCATGTCTCTTTTTAATCGGATCGCATCGAAAGTCCGAGTATATCGTCGAAACTGCCATCGACTATCGATTGGTCAGCGTTCCCGATGCGGGTATTGTAGCCGCCAATGCGGTCGAGAATCGTCGGGTGGATACTTCCGAAGCGGCCGGTGTATTCATATACCACACGGGCGCATCCACGCGTGTGTTGCAATCGAGCGGAGGGAAACTACTGCGCTATGCACTGCGGGACATGGTAGTGGAAATCGCCGAAAAAATCCATAGCCGTTAAAGCCGGCAGGTAATCCGGTATGCAGCCCGCACCTTCAGTTCGATTGGCCGGAATTTTAATTCTGGCTGTGCTGACTTTTAATTGTACCAGCACAACCGTCAGCGCATACGATCGTCCTGAAGCGATCGGTCCCGATATCCAGAAGGCGCCTCCCGGCTATGAAACGATCCGCATTGTGGTAATGCCCTTCCGAAACAGCGCCAGTATCACCAATTTTTCCATAATTCCCGATGGTGATTACAGCAGCACGGCCGTCACCACCGGTTCTCAAAACCGAACCACGGGCAATCCTGGAAACGCGTATGCTAATACCGGAACCGAAGCAAACAATCAAAACGATTTTGGATCGCACCTCGCGAATGAATCCGATTCCGATCGCCGGCCCGGCAAAAAGAAACCCAACGCAGATCGAACGAATGAACAAAACGCCGACGCGGACACGTCCACATCTTCTCCACCCGACCAGGTGGACGCCGGTGGCGTGGCCCGGGAAGTTACCGAAACCGCGCTCTTTCAAACCGATCGTTATGAAATTGTGCCGCTGTTTACGTTTCAGGACGCAAAGCGCAAACTCATGGCGGACGGCATGGATGAAGCCAATGCCACACTCAAAGCGGCTCGTGAATTAAATGTAGAATACCTGGTGTATGGTGATCTGACCGAGTTTGAAATTCGCAATGAGAAGAGTTACTGGAAAGTTCCATTGTGGGCCATTATACTGGTGGGATCTTTCTTTATTCAGGATGATGATTTACGCGCGTTTATTTGGTATGCCATGCTACGGGCAGCGACCACTATTCCGTTGAACAGTTCATTCTGGCGCGCCGGAGTAGGCTGGGAGGATCAGGAATTGATAGTTGATATCGGTCTCGATATGCGCATGGTCAACACCGGCAGCGGGGGGGTAATCTTTTCCGATACAAGTTCAGTAGAGCGCACCGAAACCGTC
The DNA here is from genome assembly GCA_020441025.1 of Leptospiraceae bacterium. GTDB lineage: Bacteria > Spirochaetota > Leptospiria > Leptospirales > Leptonemataceae > JAGRMX01. The sequence continues at coordinate 3,437 of JAGRMX010000125.1, read as the reverse complement.
CGCAATCTTGATTTACTGGTCTGGTCCAGCGATCATTCCGTAAAGATCACGCGCAGTAGCGCCGGCCGCCAGATTCGATTTGCCGCGACGGATTTGATCAATCGCCTGTCCCGATTTGTGGATGAGCGTATAACGGCCACGCCCGTTGCTCCGTCTACGAATCCGTAGCGCAACTCATCTTTCGATGACTCAACTCAGTAATCAGGATAACATTTTGTGTATCCCGCGCATTACATCCCTGCGGCTGACCTGCCCGATAACCCGATCATTTTTCATAACCGGCACTTTGCGAAAACTATTGTCCAGAAAGAGGGTCGCCAATCCCTGCATATCTATATTCAATTCTACGGTTTGCACCTGCTCCGCGGGAGTCATATAAGCTTCCACTGTTTGCGCCGGTAAATGATGATAGTATGTTTTGTTGGCTAATAGCTTCAGACAATCTTTTTCACTGAGCATACCCAACAATCGGCCGCCGCGGTCCACAACCGGCGCACCGGAAATTTTATGCTTAAGAAATACGTCCATGGCTTCCATCAGAGGCATGTCCGGAGCCAGGACGGGCTCATTGCGAGTCATCAACTCTTCGGCCGTAGGGTTCTTTTCTACGGGTGATTGGATAGGTCCCTGGTAGTTCATATGTTACCTCTGTGACTTCCGCCATTTTAATAATGACATTGAATGCATGCGTCCGCGTCCGCAGAAGAAAAATGCCTGCGGTATTTTGACCAACAAAGCGAGCTCACCTGAAGTTGTGAGCATGCCCGTATCGAACAGTACGCATTGCAGGGCAGAATATACCATCGAATCAAAAAGTTGACAAGAACTTTGTACGCCAAAAAGATAAAAGAAATCAACAAAAATACAACGTGCAGTACTGTATGTATTAACCATCCGGAATTGATAGTTTTGAAATACCGGTTTAATACAAATCACAATCGCGATTAATACAAAGGTTATAGTGGCGTATACCCGGGATTTTTTCGGTGTTAATTAAACAACACAATTGAGAATCGCGTCACTCATTGATTGCACGATAATACCGCTCGTTTTTTATATGAAGGCCTTATCCGAAGATATTTACCGCGTGGAATCGTCTTTGCGGGCATAATGGAAATACATAAAACCAATGCCGGCCAGAGCGACAAATGTCAGCGCCGTAGCAAACGGTTGCCACTCCGTCGGCCATATGGAATCGGGAGCAATGTTCTGGAGCAAGAGTATTCCACCGATGATTCCGGCGATTGACTCACCGGCAATCAAGCCCGAGCCGAATAAGACTCCGTTGTCAGTTTCGCTGTGACGGCCGGTAACGCGATCACCGGCATATCGCAACAAACCGCCCAGAAAAATGGCCACGGAAAGCGAAAGAGGTAAATAAATTCCCACCGCCATGGGCATGACATGCGCGCGAAAGCGACTGCCGGAATATTTCAAGAACCAGTCCAGGATGATTATCGCAAGACCCACACCCACACCGGTAGCTACCGGCAATAGCGGCAGTCCTTCATCACCTACCAGTGCTCTGGTAAGACCGGCAAACAGGGCCGATTGAGGCGCTTTGAGTGCGCCCGGTTCTCCGGTACCGATGCCATAACTCTGATGTAATAAATTCAACACCGCGGCAAAAATAGGCGCGGCCACAATTACACCCAGAATCTCACCATACTGTTGCTTGCTGGGAGTCGCACCCACCAGAGAACCGGTTTTCAAATCCTGAGCGATGTCGCCCGAAGTGCAGGCTGAACAACACACCAGACCGGCAATGCCGAGCACCGCCAGAGCCGCCTGATCGCCTTTTAATCCCAGCACCAGCACGACACCGGAAGTCATAAGCAGCGCACTGATGGTCATACCGGTGACCGGCGAGTTGGATGATCCCACCAGACCCACGATGTACGCGGCAACCGCTACAAACAGGAACGCCACGACAATCATGGCAACGCCCACGACCAGCGCCACGAAGGCGTCACCGATCAACGAATCGTATAGATAAAAAGTCAGACCCATTACGATCATTAAACCGATCAGCAATTGGGTCAGGGGAATATCATGATTGCGCCTGCGTTCTTCCTGTATTTCCGCCTGACGTTCGACTTCCTGTGAATCAGGCGATACAGTATTCATACCGCCCGATTGGTTACGGTACTTACGACCGGCTTCCAGTAAACCACGCATTCCCGCACTGATACCGGCCCGCACCAGTAATATGGAATACAATCCGCCGATCAACATAGCGCCCACACCGATGTAGCGCACTTGCGAACCGGAAAGCTCATGGGCGTACTCCAGAGGAGTCAATCCGCTCGAAACATGGTAATCGGATAATAAAGGCAGGAAAAATCCCGTACCGATCAGTCCGCCCAGAAATATCAACGCGGCAATTTCAAGTTTGACGATGTAACCGACACCCAGCAGCGCCGGTGACATATCCATACCCGGGTAAAACACTCGCCGCCCCACACTGAACGCGGTTTCGATTGTTCCGCGCAAAACATGCGCCCAGGCCGCCAGTAACTTGAAAATGAAACCCAGGATGGCGCCGAAAAAAATCGCTCTTAAACCGCTGCCGCCCGTATCACCGGCTTCCAGGACCGCGGCGCAGGCCGTCCCTTCCGGAAAAGCCAGATCCTTTTGATCCACCACCAATGCCTTGCGTAAGGGTACCATGAATATAATACCCAGAATGCCGCCACTTAACGCGATGAGAGTGGTCGGCCAGAATTGAAATTCTTTCCAGACACCGATCAATACCAACGCCGGCACGGTAAAGATTACCCCGGCGGCCAGAGACTCACCCGCGCTGGCAATCGATTGGACGATATTGTTTTCCTGAATGCTGCCGGTTCGAAACAACCCCCGCAACAGGGCCATGGATATTACCGCCGCTGGAATGGACGCCGAGACCGTCAGACCCACGTACAATCCCATATAGGCATTGGCCGCACCCAGCACTATGGCCAGCACGCAACCCAGCAAAATCGTTCTAATCGTCATTTCCCGCATGCGCATTCCCCGGGATGAATTCACACAGCCGATGGAATCTGGCAAGGAAAGATCAATAACGGGAATATGAATGCAAAATAATCATTGCTGCCGAATGATCACTGTAGACACATATTAAGAATATGTGTCTTATCTTTTTTGCGCATCAGGTCCTGCCGGATTACCCCTTGATCCTGGCCGCCAATCGAGATGAATTCCATGCGCGCCCCACCGCACCGGCGGATATCTGGAGGGATTATCCGCACATAATCGCCGGTCGCGATCTGGAACAGGGCGGTACCTGGCTCGGCATCAGCCTGCGTAATAAATGGGCCGCACTCACCAATTACCGCGATCCGCAACGCAATGCACAGGATAAACAATCCAGAGGACTGCTCTTAAAGGATTATCTTACAACGGAGATCTCGGCACAGGATTTCATTACGGCGATT
>JAGRMX010000124.1 GCA_020441025.1 Leptospiraceae bacterium | reverse complement strand
CGGCTTCCCCCTGGAGATTATCGGCGGCTTTGTTTTATTTCGCGGATTGTGGGGCAACTTCATTCACTCCAATACTGCCTTCGGACTGGGACCGTTTAAGTATTTGCTGGGCTCCCCGCGCCTGCATCATTGGCATCATGACTTCGAACGCAACAGCAGTTGTAACTTCGCGAATTTAATGCCGCTGATGGATGTATTGTTCGGAACGTTTTATGATCCGGGTCGCATGCCGGATCGCTACGGCATCGATGATCCCATGCCGCGTGGATACATTTCTCAGCTTATCTATCCCATGGTGCCGGAGCGCTGGATGGCCGGAGTGGTGGCTATATTGAGCCGCCGTAAAAAACTACAGGCTGCAACGCGTTAAGTTTGTGCCGAATAAAATCGTTTTGAAAAATTCAGATCGATTGTGATCTGTGCCAATAAAATCACAATAAATATGATTCGGTTCGTTAAAATCGCTACGAAAGATTTTAAAGCGATCGGAATCAGTTGGGTAAACGAGTCGCTTCGGCGTCCATCATCAACGTGGTAATTACGGCCGCCCGGTCCCGGGGCATGAGCGTCAATAAATACGGTACAATCGATTGGGTGCCGGCTTCGGCCGCATCGGCTTCCATCTGTCTAAAAACATCCACCAGGTCGGCGTTACTCCAACCGCCGGCAATAGCCACCGCGTCCTCGGGCGGCATGTTTGTAATGCGGTCGGCCATGTTTTGAATCATGCGTTCGCGATCGGCGTATTCCACTTTAGACGCTTCAAAGCGTTCGCGTTCTTCCTCCAATCCCTTTTCGCGCTGGGTCAATTCCTGCTCACGGGCATCCAGGTTCGCTTTCAGTTCTTCTATTTCCGCGCGTTGTTCTTCGAGGGCAATGCGTTCTTCTTCAATCTTTTCGCGTTCTTTGCTTATTTTCTCCCATTCCAGTTCGGTGGGATTGTCGTCATCGGTGGCTACGATCGCCGATTCCTCTTCCAGGAAGGGAATGTATTCTTCCATATTTATAATACCCCAGGAATCCAGCAGGTATACGAACACACCCATGGCGAATACAATCACCATGATGAGGTACACGATTTTTACTTTGTCTGATAAGTTGCCCATGATCTCGTCTTCTGTTGCCCGGTGTGCCGGCTGTAATCATCGTTTTATGAGTACGATTTGATCGGCCCCCGGTTAGCTATTCTCGTTCGCCGCATCCCATGCTTACCGGTCACTCATCGCGATTTGACGTCTGCGGATTCCACCGCTTTCCATTTAGCCGTGATACCGCGCAACCGTTCGATACGCGCGTTTAAATCGTTTATACTCAACTCGAAATGTTGCAGATCATTGCGGGTTTGTTGAATGCCCGGTTGCGCGCTGCGGTTTTGCCGGCGACGCGTTGAAAATAAATGCTTCAACGGAGCGGCCAGACCGCCGGACTGCTGGCCGGGATCATGCGTGAATAAGGGCTCCGCGCTTACCTGCGTGTCATCGTTTGCGTCCCGGTGGTTTGCCGAGTCCCATTCGTTCGAAGTATTCGGCAATGTGATCGACTTCGGGGGGCGGTTGTTCCGGTTCCCGGAGATCCATGTCTTCGAAATCAGGCTGCTCAGACTCTGCAGTCCGTTTTTTAGTGGATTGCTGTTCATGCAAGGCTCCCAACGGAGAAGTTTTGCTCCGTTGCAATCGGTTGATTTCCAGCAATTCCCTGCGTTCCCATTTCCGCATTTCGCGGTCATATTCCGCCCTGGATTTCTCTTTTAATAATTCTACCACGCGTCTGTTTCGGCGGGCAGCCAGGACTTTTTCTTTTTCTTTTTCCAGTTCCGGCCGGATTTGCTCCAGCCGTTCTGCCGCTTCTCCGGCTTCGCTTTCGAGGCGCTCCAGATAACGATCATACATTTGAAATAATTCGATGCTGAATTCGTCGCTGTACTTTTTTTCAAAGGTGTTCATCTCATCCGCAACCAGTTTCTCGGCCTGATTGCGCATCTGCTCCTGTTCGTTTACGCGCACCAGTACCCGGGCCATGTCTCCGAGCGCCTTCTCTTCCTGGATGCGACGCAGGCGCAGCAGTCCTTCGAGATTGAACTTAAACTTTTTAATACAGTTCCTCCTCTTCCACACGCGCCACGAGACCGTGCAAACGCTTTACGGTTTGCTCCATATCGGCGCCGTCGTTTATATTCTGACGCAGGAAGGCGTTAATGGCCTGTTGTTTTTCCAGATACTCGTCCACATCCGGATTGCTGCCCCGGGCGTACGCTCCCAGGTTGACCAGCTCTTCGTTTTCACGATATGCCGCCAGGATAGAACGCAAACGGGTGGCATCCGCCAGATGTTCGGGTTTAATAATCTTATCCATGACCCGGGAAATAGATTCGGTAATTTCAATAGAAGGATAATGACCGCGCTGCGCTAATCGACGGGTGAGTACCATGTGGCCGTCCAGAACACCGCGGGCATTGTCCGCTACCGGATCGTTCATATCATCCGCTTCTACCAATACGGTATAAAAACCGGTGATGCTGCCTTTCTGATTCGTACCCGCTCGTTCCAGCAGACGGCTCATACGAAACCAGACACCCGGCGGAAAACCACCCGGTCCAATTTGATCGCCGGACGAAATGCCGATTTCACGTAATGCCATACAATAGCGCGTCAATGAATCCATGTACAGATTCACATGCAGGCCCTGGTCTCGGAAATACTCCGCCACACTGGTGGCGAAGCCGGCGGCATAAACTTTTTCCATTGCGCTGCGATCGCTGGTCGCCGCGAATACCACCGACTTCTTCAATCCTTCTTCGCCCAGATCATCTTCCAGGAATTCGCGCACCTCGCGACCGCGCTCACCCACCAGACAAATCACGTTGATGTCGGCCCGGGTATAACGCGCTATCATACCCAGCAAAGTCGATTTGCCCACGCCGGTGCCGGCAAAAATGCCCACCCGTTGCCCGGCTCCGATGGTCAGCATGGAGTCGATGGCGCGCACTCCGGTTTCCATGGCCATTCGAATCGGCTCCCGGTCGGTGGGCAGCGGCGGATCGGCATCGATGAAACGTAAATTGGACGAAATGATCGGCGATTTTTTATCCAGCGGTCGGCCCAATCCATCCAATACCCGACCGGGCAGATTATCATTGATGGGCATGGCCAGTCGTCGGCCCTGGGCCATGACATGCGCCTCCGGAAATACGCCGGCTGTCGACCCCAGCGGCATCAGCACCAGCCGATGACCTTGAAAGCCGACCACTTCGCAACTGAGCATTTCGTCCGTATTACCCAGTTCTACCCGGCACAGATCGCCAATGCTCACATCCGGGGGGCCCTCGGAGATGATCGACAGACCGGTAACCTGGGCTACGCGCCCCGTAGGACGCAGGGGGTCCATGTTACGCAACAGGTCCTGGTACTTACGCAGTATGCTATCTTTGATTTCGGCGGGGTCGTTCATGCGGTTGGGCGCGGCGGTCCGGTTAGATTCAATCTGAAAAGCAATGACGGTTCCGCCCGACTGTGATCATATATCGGAAAATCGCAAGGGAACATAACGGGAGACAGTATCGCCTTAACGCCTGTAAATGTACAGGTATTTTCCGGCTCCGAACAGGAATTTTGATTTCACCTGAGGACCGGGCGGTCAATATATCCATGGGTATATGAATACGACGGTTCGAGTTCTGGAAGGCATTCCCGCCGCGCCCGGCATGGCTCTGGGGCGGGCGTTTATTTTGCGCACTCCGCTGGAAACCGTTCCGCGCTATTCCATCGCTCCGTCGGCTCTGCCCGGGGAATTGGAGCGTTTCCGTCGGGCTATCCAGACCAGCCGGGAGCAAATGGAATCGCTTTTAACCGGAGTGGAACTGGATGATGAGCTGCGGGCCATATTCGAAGCCCAGTTGATGGTGCTGGAAGACCCGCTGTTGATTGATCAGACTCGTGAGCGCATCAGCGATCGGCAGATCAATGCCGAGCAGGCCCTGGCGGTCGAAATCAATAGTATCAGTGAGTTTCTGTTAAAAAGCAAAGAAGCGATTTTTCGGGAACGCGTGGCGGATCTGGAAGACATTGGCAATCGTCTGCTTTCTAATTTGATGGATGTGCCCGGCGGAGATATTCGCGCCGAGCAGATTCGCAAGTTGCCGCCCGATGCCATTCTCGTAGCGGATGATATCAGTCCGTCTTTGATGTTGCATATCCGCTTTGTGGGCGGCATTGCCGTCGAATCCGGCGGGGTTACCGGACATATGGCCATTCTCTCGCGCAGTCGGGGCATCCCCTGTGTGGTGGGTGTGCGCGATTTGTTAAATACCGTCTCGGACGGCATGGACATTCTACTGGATGCGGAAAACGGCCGACTCTGTCTGCAACCGGGGGAAGCGGAGCGCCGACAATATGCCGGTTATTTGAAGACCCGGCGGCGTGAAGCGACCCGTACCATTACTTCGCCGGTGAACACGGCCTGTGGGCAATCCATCGCCCTTTGGACGAATTTATCCGATGTAGACGAAACCACCGACGATCGCATACAGGGTGCCAGTGGAGTGGGTCTGTTTCGCACCGAGTTTTTGTATTTAAAGAATCGTAAGTTATTTAATGATTACACCGGACAGAAAAATATATACGGGCAAATTTTTCAAAATCTACACGGGCAGACGGTGACTTTTCGTTTGCTGGATGTGGGCGGGGATAAGCGATTGCCGGCTTCGGCCAACGTGCATCAGCGCCAACTGCGCGGCATTCGTTTTCTGTTGGCCAATCGTTGGTTGTTGGAATCCCAGTTGCGGGCCATTTATGAAGCGGCGCTGGATGCGGAAATCGGCGACGGTATCTGCCGACTGATGGTTCCGATGGTCAGCACGGTGGAAGAAATGGAAGCCGTGCGGCATAGTTTTGATACGGTGCGTTCGCAGGTTCATCAGGAACGCGCAATGGCGTCCATCGAACAGGCACCGGTGATTCCGCTGGGTATGATGGTGGAGACTCCCGCGGCCGTTTTGATGTGCGACGCCTTTGCACAGCGCGTGGATTTTTACAGCATCGGTACCAATGACCTGGCGGAACTGGTACTGGGCCTTGCGCGCGACACTTCATTGCCACCGGAGGAATTATATTACCAGCCGGCTCTGTTTCGCATGCTCTCGCGATTGGTTTGCGCCACGTCGCTGCCGGTAACCGTTTGCGGTGAAATTGGCGCGCGATTGGATTTACTGCCTGTATTAATGGGCCTGGGTATCCGACAATTCAGCATGCCACCGGCATCTCTGTACAAATGTGCCATGGCGATTCCGGACCTGGAGATTGCCGCCTGCGAAGCCCTGTGCGCAAAAGTGCTGCAGGCCAATTCGGTCGGTGAACTGCGCGCTTTGCTGGATGAAAACAAATGAATCAACATCCGCAAACGATTCCCGACCTGATTTTATTCAATCAACTGGCGGAACATTATGTACGATTGGAAGGCCGTTTGCGCAACATCGCCGCCGACATGGAAAGCCTGGATCAACTGATTCGCGCGCATTACAAAACGGGAGCCGTGAATCATACAACACGCCCCGGTGATAGCCGTTCCGATATTGACCTGATTGATCTGGGTTGCGGCACCGGCGAACAGGCGGCGGTATTGAATCACATGGGCTATGCGGTGCACGGCATCGACATATCACCCCGCATGATCGCCCTGGCCGGGCAGCGCTTCGGACGCCATCCGCGATTGAGTTTTCAACTCGGCGATTTTAGATCCTACCAACAGGCGCGTGGATTTGCGGCGGGTTATTCTCTATTTGGTTGCCTGAACTACTTGCATCAGGACACGGATCTGGCGGCCGTCTTTCAAAATGCCACCGCGCTGTTGAAGAGGAGCGGCATTCTGATTCTGGAAGTCTGGCATCGTCGACCGTACAGCGGGCTGGGATATACTTACCAGGCGCCGGCGGTGGTATTAGAATCCAGCGGTGAATCGATTCGTCGACGTCGCCGCGTCGAACGCAGTGTGCGCAATGGACGCGATTTCATTCAAATACATTACGAATATGAAACTCGCACCGGCCACCTGCGTGAAATGCATACCTTTCGTTTATTCGATTGTGAAGAAATCACCCGGCCTGCACAGGCCGCCGGATTTACGTTGCTGGATGTGCGCGGCTCGCTCGGTGAATCCGGATTTGATCGGAAGCGCAGCGGGGGCATGGTGCTGGTTTTACGCGCCCCTTAACAGGATTCCTGGCGCGATTTTTGCTATATTTGTACTATAATATGGGGATGCCCAACCCCTCCCCCTACTTTAAATTATAGCACGACCCTGTGACACGTAATGATGAATTCGGCGCAAAAAATCACAGTAAGTTAAAGAAATGCGCGGGCAAATCGCTTTCGAAGGCGATAAGCCGATTGGAAGCCGGATGCGTGAACTCCAATCGACTGCTGTGCAGGGCCGTAAATTCCAGATGCAGAATTTCGAAGGCGCGCCGACGGATTTCGGCTTCTTGATGGGGATTCTTGATCTGGATCATCTCCAGATACAATGATTCATCGCGACCATACAGACGATCGCCGATCATGGGATAGCCCAGCGAACAGAGGGTGGCGCGGATTTGATGCATGCGCCCGGTATGCAGGCGGGCGCGAATCAACTGGATATTTTTTTTGCGGCGATCGCCAGAAAACTCGGTGCGCACCGGGCGCGCTCGCATCCGAATAGATGCGGGTAAGTCGTCGGGTAGATCCGCGCTGAAGGCCTGCTTTTTGCGAATGACGCTGTTCGGATGGGGATACAGAAATCCACGCGCGTCCATATAACCGGGGAAGGCCGTGCCTGCCGTTTCCAGATCGACCAACGCCCGGTATTCTTTGCGAATTTGACCGGCACGCATTTGTTTTTGCAACTCGCGCGCCATGATGGAGGTGCGTGCCATTAGCATCAGGCCGCTGGTTTCGCGGTCCAGGCGCGATATGAAGTGGGCTTTAAAATCGTCTCCGAACTTTTCTTTCAGCAGATGATGCAGTGTGTTTTTATGATAAATGCCCGATGGATGCACGGGCAGGTTGGCGGGCTTATCGATGATCAGTAGGCAGTCGTCGGAATGAACGATGCGGTAATCGCGATTGACCTCCGGCTCGGGCGGCTTTTCAAAAAAGAATCGAATCCGATCGCCGGTTTGGAGTTTGCGGGCCGGCTTGCAGTGCGCCTCATTTACCAGAACGCGGTGCGATCGTATGCGCTCCTGCCATTCTTCCCGCGAGAATTGCGGATAACGATCGGCCAGTAGCGCGTCCAATCGTCGTGGTTCCCAGGGCGGGCGAATTTCAAATTCATGTGATTGCATGCAATTTTTTTGGATTAAATCGATTCAGATGCGCAACAACAGCGTGTCGGGCGACCCTTTCTGTGTAAAGGAGGGCCCCATGAATGGACGCAAGATTATTTTGAGCGCTCGAACGGTCGAGACCGGACGCTGGCACGAGCTGCGCGGGGGACAACGCGATTTACAATCCATATTGCAGATTTTATTGGATTATGATGAACGATCGGGCAGTTTAGAAGTGATCGGCAGCATGGCCCTGCATTTCATGCGCCGTTCGGTTGGTATCTGTCGCAGTGAATCGTTGCGCGTGTTCGCCCTTTCGCTGGGCGGTAACGTGTTTTATCTGGTGGCGGAAGTCATGCTGCGCGGCGGTTATCTGGCTACGTCCTGGATTCACGAAGATGGTATCTATACCGAACGGCGCGAGCGTCGCCATGAACCGGAACACGCGGTCCATTCCGTGCTGTGCCTGACCGATTTGGTTCTGGAATTCGGCGTGCCGCTCACCCCCGACCAATTGACCGAATCGGAAACGGCGCCCGGTGAGCCGGCGCTGGATTTGATGTTTGACGCGGCGCTGTACAACCCCGATCGGCGTGAAGGGGCGGGGGGGTGAATGGCGTCACTTCATCAGCAGCACGTTGGTCCGGGCGCGTCCGGGCCCGCACTCCGGCCACTCGAAATCCACTTAGCTAATTGCATCTCGCTCCCGAATGGTCGCGAGATGATGCGCGGACAGAGTTCGCCTGTAATTAAAAAGAGTACCGAAGCGAACTCTGTCATGTTCCGTTCTCGTGGCGCTCGCAAATGTAGAGCTTCCGCTCCCTGCGGGTCGCTTCAGCGCGGGTTCACACGTTGCTTCAATATTAAAGTTGTAGCAACGTGTGTCCATGGCTCGCTTCCGGAGTGGGTCCCGAACGCATATGACGCACACGGATGTGTTAACGTCGCCGGAGACATGGATTTCGAGAGGCGACGGTGTACGTGTGTGGTTCGTTCCGTAATATTCGTTGGGGCGTGCCCCTTCGCTTACTTTGTTTGTTTTTAAAGGAATGATTGGAAATAGGCGCGAAGGGTCGCGCTGCTTCGGACTCCGCGTTCGCTGCGGTCTTCGCAAAGCGAAGACCCGCTGCGCGGTCCTCCGCATCGCTCACGCGGGGGATTGTTTTTCGGCGGAGCAGGGTAAATTAAACATTTAATCGTTTGAGATATTCTTTTACGATTGGATGCT
>JAGRMX010000123.1 GCA_020441025.1 Leptospiraceae bacterium | reverse complement strand
CATGCAGGCCATGGATCTGGCATCCCGGGAAACGCTGAATGATTACAGTCTGCAGGAATCACCCCAGCGGCATTTGCTGGATATTACCCGGGGGGCGCAGTACAAATGGACCGGCAGTATGTCGGATCAGAATCTGCGGGAAGAAACCGAACGGATTGCGCGTCTGTATATCAGTCACTTCGTGGTATCCCATGAGCAGTATTATTTCCTGCGACAGACCATTCAACTGGCCCGTCTATCCGGCGCACGCGTACTGCTGTTCTGGCCCCGGATGAATCCCTATCTACTGCGCGCCATGAATGCAACGCCCGCCATTGCCGGAATCCGCGAGCGGGTGACGGAAATCGCCCGGATGGAAGGTGCGCAGATCGTGGATATGAATGACGATCGCATCCTGAACTGTAATGATTTCTATGATGCGAGCCATCTGTCGGTGAGCTGCTTTCCGGAAATGCATCGCGTGATTCTATCCCGTCTGACCGATCGGCCCCTGGCCGTAGCGGCCACCCGCTGAGTCTACGTTTCGTGTGCAGAATCCGGCGCGTGGGAAATCGGCCCGGGTCGCGATTATTCTCATATGACAGAGCTACGGGGATGGATATGGTTCCGGTTGAAATGCCGTGAGGCAACTACGGACTGTCCGAACCGTCATTTCCATTAACCGAACTCAAAAAAACCGTCGAATGTATAAACCGATTCGGCGATATTGATACCGTGCAGGCACTATATAGAATTGTAGACAAATTCACCGAAATGATTCCCCCCAATGTGCTCAAGCTGCTCCGGCTGGCGGCCATTCTGGTATGGGTCATTGCGGGAGGCATTGTGGCCATTTATTCCTGGCAGTCGGGGGCCGAATCCGCGCCTCAAATGGGCCAGGATCTTTCGCTGGCCAATATTAAAGAAAAAGTGGAACGCGAAGAGAATTTGCGCCGCACCGGTGACGTGATTTTACCCGATTTGAATGACCTGATTTCGGAACGACATCGAGACGATTCGCTGGCCAGAGAACTGGCCGAAACACCCATGCGACGGGATATGCGCGATGTCAGTCCCGGACTGGCCGGCGAAGACGTGAATTTATTGGAGCCCGACGCGCCGGTTCGCGATCGTACGCCGGGAGCGTTGCCCCTGCATGGCGATGATACCCGCGTCATTCGCGGCAGTGAATTTTTGCCCGGCGGAGAATCCATCCGCTCGACGGATCAAAATTCAAACTATCGCGGTACCGATAGCGAGAATCGTTCGGGCAACCGCAACAATTCGTTGAGGGATGAACGAGCAGAGCCATCACAAAATGATTCCGATCGAACTCATGTGAGCGACGGTTCCAACGATTCCATGCCCGAATCGGGCTCAAGTTCAGCTCGGAGCCAGACCGGACAGAGCGATTCGGAACGCGACCCGACTCCCGATGCCGATACTCAATATAGAGATTTGCGTTTACTGGATTGATGGTCGTAGCGGTCTCCAAATCGATGATCGATGATCGATCATCGTTTGCGGTCGGAAAGCCCGGTATCAATGTGCGTGCGTCGATAGAAGCAAAGCGATTGTTGATAGAGGTATCAATGCAATCTAATGAGTGAGCTTATTTTCTAAACCGGTTTTAAATCACGTATGAAAACATTCTGTATGCGATTGGTATGCGTGGTCCTTTTGTGTGGACTGACCGCCGGACTGTACTCCCAGGCGGAGTTGCCCGGGGATAATGCCCGGGTAAATTACGAGATGGCTTTTACGTATTTATTAAAAACACCACCCGATTATGAGCGCGCCAGGGGACATCTGGAAAACGCTACCGTGGCCGGTGGCGCGTATGCCGATCGAGCTCGATTGGAACTGGTGCGTCTGGTCGCGGCGGAAGAGCGACCGGCGGACCAATCGCCCGTAGCCGAAATCCGGCAGATATTGAATGCGCTGGAAGATCGAACGCAGGTCGCGGCCGTCTGGTTTGCGGCGGTGCAGGCGCTGGATGAAAACGATCACGTAGCGGACGCCATTTCTATGGGGCTGGAATTATCCTTGCGATTTCCCGAGAGCGCGGTGGCGGATGAATCGTTGTACCTGATTGCCACTCGTTTGTATGAACAGAGATCGTATAGCGCCAGTCTGGAATTACTTTATAGAATAGAGGATCAATATCCCGATGGGGAAGTCGCCGATGACGCCCTGATTTTGCGTTCCAGGATCTATCTGGAACAGGGGCCGCTATACAGTCCGCTGAAGGGTTGCAGCGCTTTAGAAGATTTCATGCGGTCCGATGAGCGACCCGCATTCGATCAATCGCTCTGGCGAATAGAAGCCGCCCGAATGTTTCATGAAAATTGCGGTTATGCCGGTTACTGAGTAGTTGCCGCATTTTCGCTGAATTACAGTTTAGCGATGAGTTCTATCCCTGAATTCACAACAATATGTAATGCCCTTAAACCGGTAAAATTGCGGGAATTGTGCGGGCAAAATTTATTGATAACCCCGCCCCATTGGATTTCATAGGACATCCAATCTATAGCAGACTGACGGATTGGGAGCGCGGGGCATGCCACGCGGGGGGGCCATCAATACATGAAGTTTCGAATGCTAATGGAGTACCCGGAGTTATCATCAGGGGAAACATCCATTGCGCATCTGTTGGTGCAGGTGGAAACACCACCCACGCAGGAATCCCCCGATCGGCGTCCGCTGGTAGTGGGACTGGCCATCGATAAAAGCAAATCGATGTATGGGGAAAAAATCAGCTCCACCCTGGAAGCGGCTGCGGCGCTGGTAAACTGGCTGACCCGACACGACCAACTGGCCGTAGTGGCCTATGACAGTCAGGTGGAAGTGGTCCAACCGCTGACTCCGTTGACCGACAAATTTTCCGTAATTAAAAAACTGGAAAATATCCATGTGGGTACTTCTACGAATTTAAGCGGCGGCTGGTTGCAGGCATTGCGTTCCATCGAAGCGACCGAAACCGATAATGCTTTCAAACGGGTGATCTTATTGACCGACGGCATGGCCAACACCGGCGTCATTTCTACGCCGGAATTGGTACAGATCGCGACGGATCACTATCAGCGCGGTATCAGTACCACCACCATCGGTTTTGGACGCGATTTTTCCGAGAACCTGCTGCGTGAAATCTCCCGGGCCGGGGGAGGCAACTTTTACTTCATCGAAGGACCCGAGCAGGCCCACGAAGTTTTCTTTAAAGAGTTTGGTGATATCGCCGCGTTGTTCGGTCAGGGCCTGGAAGTCAAACTACAACCGGCCCAGGGCGTACAGATCAAGGAATTGTTGAACGATGTGCCTCACACCATCGAAGAAAACGGCGAAGTGATCATGCGACCGGGTGATTTGCGTTCGGACGATTTAAAGAATATCGTTCTGGTTCTGGAAATCGACGGCAATCGAGCCGGAGCGGTACAGGGTCCCCTGGTGCAGGCCGAATGTTCTTTTTATAACATGATCGAAGGATCACGCATGGAACGCTACGATGCCAGCGTGGCCGTAAACTTCAAGCCGCGGCCCTCCGACGGTTATAATAAAGTCGTTCGACTGGAAGCGCTGTTGGCGGCCAGCAGTCGGGCCATGATCGAAGCGTCTCGTATTGCCAGTGAGAAAGATCTTTCCGCCGCGCGCGAAATCCTGTTGCGTATGATTGATCGACTGGAGAAGTCCGAGAGTGTCGATCCGGAAACCATTCGCACCATGATTCGTCGTCTGCGAGAAATGGAGCACAACCTGGAAGAGAACCTGAATGTGACCCGCAAGCACATGATGGCGGGTGCCATGGATGCGGGCCGGGCGTACGGCAGCGATTTTCATTATTCCGGTCATGTGCACGATCGTATAATGGAAATGCCGCTTACCGGTCAGCTCGATCTGTACCGTTGTCCGGAGTTAAAATCGGAAATCAAACGGCATGTAGATAACGGCTATCGATTCGTAATTTTTGATCTGACCGATCTTACGTACATCGACTCTTCAGGCATCGGCACACTGATTCAAATTTCCAACTGGATGCGCAAGCGCGGCGGTAGGATGGTGCTGGTGAACACACAGGGCAGCGTCGAGAAAATATTTACCATGTCCAAGCTGGATGAATTCTTCGTGTTCAAGGATTCCCAGACCGATGGGCGCATATATCTGGAAGAATTGATTAAATCCGTGCCCGAATAATTCGTCCCATTTATTTGTGATGTGATACGGTACCAAGTCGCCCGGCGGTGCCGAACCAGTCGATTGGATGGAAAATGACTCAAGCTTCGGGCCATTCTGATGGATAGGGATAATAACCGGTCGCTGTGCGAATAACGCAGTCAGCCCGATTGTGATCATCCAGGACCCATGTTTACTCAACCAGCAATCAGAAGGCGTATTCTGACCGCACGATTCTCGCCCGGTGTTGCCGCATGTTTGTTTGTTCTGGGGCTACTGGCTCTGCCGTCGATGCTTTCGGCGCAGGTGTGGGTGCCTCCCGGCTACGCCGACGGCGAAAACCTGGAAAGCTCGGGCTGGGGATTGAGTACGGCCTATCAGGAAGTCAACGATGACATTTATATCACCGTCACGCCGCTGATTGAGTTGCCGCTATGGAAATTTCGGGTGGGATTGACCGTTCCGCTGGAAGTGCTGGTACTGGATCGTGAACCCAAAACCGGCGAAGATGTGCCTTCTATACGCCCGGGTACTTTCGATACCTGGGAAGATTATCTCAAGCTGATCCAGTACGTGAAGTATGGCACGCATCTATTTTATGATCCCGATGATCTGTTTAATTGGTCTTTTCATTATGGAAAAATGACCGATGGTTGGATGGGTCACAAAACGGTCATCTTTCGATACGCCAATAACTATGATCCCACCATTTTTCGGGCGGGGTTGATGGCCGATATAAACGGCAATGCCGGCGGTATAGAACACTTCTCATCGGATATATGGCGTAAGGAAGTAGTCGGCTGGCGGGGTTATATTCGTCCCGTAGGACTGGTGACGGGGGTGCATGATACTTTTTTTGTGCACGGTGGATTTCCTTCGCCGCGCCAGGTGGCTCTCTCGGTCCGTGAAAATCGCGATCCACGCATCAACGGTGGCGTGTATTATCAGGAAGCGGTGCCCGATCATGGTGCCGAAGGTCGACTGGGCCAACAGTTTCACGGAAAGATCGGGCAGGAAGTGGGCGAAACCAGCACGGTAAAATTCGTCGAGCAGACCAATCCGGTTACGGGCGAAACGGAGGTGCGGGCCGTTGAGGGCGATCCTCTGGTGGAAGAGCAAAAGGAACGCGAAGGGGATGAGTGGGGTCCGTCTTTCTGGAGTCGCTTTGCTATCGGTTATTTTCAAGTACGCGACATGGACGCTCCGCTGAATCTGGAAACCGACGGCTCGGGAAACCTGGTGGTGGATCCGGAAACGCTGCGACCCCGGGCCGACGATGATGAAACGTTGACCATCCAGGGCTGGGACGCCGAGTTTCGCCTTTCACCTTTCGATTGGCTGGATTTTACGCCCTATGCCGATTTTCCGGAAGTGAAGGATCTGGAAGGCAGCGAGGCCCGGCATTACGGTATCGATTCGGGATTCAACCTGGGACCGGTGCAACTCACCTTCCGGCCCGAATACCGCGAACATTCCTCCAATTACATTCCCAATTATTTTGATCAGTATCATGTGCTGGAGCGTACAATCTATAATCCCGGCGGTGACGGGGATTCCACGAACGGTTCCGGCTCTTCATCCACCACCAAATTGGCCTACTTGAAATCGCTGCCGTCCGATGGCGAGATGGTCAAGGGCTACTTCGTACAACTCATAATGGACTGGTTGCAGACCCTGGTAATCGACGCCACGTATGAAGACTACGACGGTCCCGATAACTCGCAGATCTTTGTGGGCGTGTATGTTCCGGCCATCGCCGATATCTTCTTCAACGGGTACTATACCAAGAAGTACTATAACGACATCAAAGAATCGTTCGAGTATGACGATCGCTCGTTGCTGGCCGCCGAGTTGGGCTATAACTTCTTCGGTGGTATCAGCCTTACGGTAACCTTTCAGCGTACCTGGGAATACGACCAGAACACCAATTCGTACATCGCCAACGATGAAATCAGCTATGGCGCCGGATTCTCCGGCAGCTTTTGAGATGAATTCTTAGCTCGCTCTCCTTCCCCTTTTTCTGGCGCGGCCTTCTCCCCGGTTTAGACGGCTCAAATTTTCCCCGGCCAGCATGCATAGATGGAAAAAAGTGTACCGGATTATGTCGGGCAGTCCGAACATAAAGACATGGAGATCAACGGCTTAAACCCCCAACTGAATGACATGTTGCTGCGCGGGCAGCTTTCCGGTAAAAAAATCAAAGAACTGCTGCGTCTGAAGGACATCGTTGATCGATTTGCCAGTGTGCGCTATGTTCCCGAGTCGGAACTGGCGGATCTAAAAAAGAAATACGGGGTGGAGCCGGACATTATCACCTGGGGTGATTATTTTCAGACCGAAGTGGCCAGTCTGTACTTTGCCCTGAGTGACCGTGATTTTGCCACCATTGTGGATACGGTGCGCTATGATCTGATATCGGCCATCAAGATCTTCACCGATCGTTCGGACGAATTTCTGGCGTCGGTCGAGTCCAATGGGCTGGCGGTACATGGTAAAGATCGGGAAGAATGGTCCGAAATTGAAGAAGAACAGGCGCATCTTTATATACTGTCCCGCTATTTTCAAGAACTGGGGCTGGCCCAATCGCATGTATCCGCTGAAGATGAAGAATGGTTCCAAACCTTCCTGGGACAATCCCGGTATGCCACCGGTTAAGGGCCCCATACGATTTACCGTCGATCGGCGTTTCTGCTTGAGAACCGGCCGGATCGGCGCAGCCCTGCGCGCGGTTGCAATCAGCTTGACTCTGAGTGGGGCGGTCACTCTACCGCTTTCCTTTCTGGCCGCACAGAATCAGAACCAAAATACCGATGATCGGACCGACGTGGCCGGAACTACCGCCGGCAATGAGTTTGAAACTCATCAGGCGCGCGTGAACTCCATCCGGAGTGCCGAAATGCGCGCTGATGCGGAAAACAAATTTCGCTATGCCCGGGAATTGCACGCCGATGGGTTCCGGGAACGAGCACTGGCTCTATACAAACAATTCGTAATCCTCTATCCCCGTCACACACGCTACTTTGACGCCCTCAAAGAAATTGGCACCATTCTGGATGAGATGGATCGACCTGAGGAGGCGGCCCAGTACTATATGCGCGCCTTCCGGGAAGCGCCCAATCATGAAGAAGGTGCGCTGGCCTACCTGCAGGCCGGACGTTTGCTGGCCAATATCGGTCGCACCACCGAAGCGCGCGCGATTTATGCCGAAATCCGCCGGGTGCATCCCGGTTCGCGGGCCGCTCGTCTGGCTGATCTGGAGATTCGTTCCCTGCGTCGGAACGTTCCGGCCGGCGATCGGGAAGGGGCTCTCTTCCCGGAATACGGCGACACCGAATCCGGTGCCAATACAAACAGTGATAGTATAGAAGAAAGCCGGTCCACAAATGACGGCATGAACGCGGATGGCTCCGACAGGGGCATCAATTCGAATTCTACCGGCGATTACAGCCGGATGGATGCAACCGATTCGGGTCAGCGTGCCGGGAATCGTGATGACCGTAATAATTCTACCGGAAACGCGGTTACGGATGCGGCAGCTGATGAGGGAAACAATCCTGGCGTGCGCGACCGATCTAATAACTCCACTCGATCCGCCGGAAATAATGAGAGCAACCGGGACTCTTCAGAAACCGGTCGTTCCGACATGACCGAACGGGACACCCGGGCGCATGGAGGCCTTTCCGATTCCGCCCTTGACCGCATGGGTGAGGGTGTTGAAATGCCCGCACAATCGCGCTGAATTTACCCGGAGCGGCGGAAATTCGTCCCGATGTTTTAATTTACAGGGGGCCACCCCGCCGATAAATGGAAAGGATTCTCTTTTCAATTCTAAAAGGTTCCGGAATTCTGGCGATATTCCAGCGTAAAGGAAATCAACTTTATCAAAGCTGACACTTATGGCTTTTCAGACGGCGCAATTCAAGGCAGGCTCTTACGTCATTATCGAGGGCAAAAGAGAAGTTAATCGCTTTTTCATTATTATTCAGGGCAAACTGCGCACCCAGAAAACCACTCCGGTCATCGGTGAGGAATCCACCCAGGTGCTGGGTCCCGGCGACTTCTTCGGTGTGGAAAGCGCCATGTCCAATCATAGCCGTATTGAATCGGTGCAGGCCATCTCGGACTGCAATCTAATCGAAGTTCCCTCCGACCAGTTCGGTCTGCTGATTCAAAAGAACGCGCCCATCGCAATGAAGATTATCCGGTCCTTCTCCATGAAGCTCCGGTCTTTTGACAATACCATCGCGCGTCTCTCCTTTCGAAACGTGGTGGAAGAGGATCCGTCGCATCTTTTTGATCTGGGAGAATACTGGTTCAAGGCCCAGCGCTTCAATCACGCGGCCTACGCTTACCAGCGCTATCTGCAATGGGTACCTAAAGGCAGCAATGTCAGTCAGGC
>JAGRMX010000122.1 GCA_020441025.1 Leptospiraceae bacterium | reverse complement strand
GTTATTATTGCTGGATGAGGCCACCAGCGCGCTGGATGCGCACAGTGAAAATCGCGTGCAGCAGGCCTTGAACGCACTGATGCAAAACCGGACCACTTTGGTCATAGCGCATCGCCTGGCCACGGTATTACATGCCGACCGCATTCTGGTGATCGATTCCGGCCGGATAATCGATCAGGGCACGCATCGTGAACTGATGCAAACATCCGATCTATATCGTCGTCTGGCGGATCTACAATTTCAGGCCGGTGAACGCGCTATGCGGGCACCATAGATTCGGCATCCGCCGACGGTGGTTGATTGGCCAGGAACCGTTCGCAGCGCTCAATGTACATCCGGTAAATGTAATCATCGGGAGCCTGTTTTGATAGCGTTTGAAAGGCGTGCAGCGCCTCGGTGAACCGGCGCGAAGTAAACAGGGCGCGCGCTGATTGAAAAGCGGACCGGGTGGCCGCCTTCTGTCGCTTCAACGCTTCATTGTCATTGTTAAATACTTCCATTACGGTAACCGGCTTGTTCTTGCCCGATACCTGTAAGCGATCGATTTCACGGATATCAAAAGCGGAGTCGATCTGCGATTCGCCGGTCGATCTGACCATGGCATCGTATGTTTCTTTGCTGATCAGGATTCGGGTGCGATATTTCTTGCACAGACTTTCCAGCCGGGCGGCGATATTGACCGCGTCACCGATAACGGTGGTATCCAATCGGTTATGTGATCCGATGGTGCCCAGCATGACCTCGCCGGCATGGATGCCGATTCCGATGCTGATGGGCAGATAGCCGCTGTTCACCCGGTTGTTATTATAAACTTCCAGTTCCGTAAGCATGTCGATGGCGGACTGCACCGACCGCCGGGCGTAGTCGGTTTGATTATTTTTTTGATGACTGTCGCTGTTTTGCTCCTGAAACAGAGCCATAATGGCATCACCGATAAATTTATCGATGAATCCGCCGTGGCCGGTGATACAGGGTTCCATGCGTTTTAAGTAACTGTTTAAAAAGCGTATATTTTCGGCGGTGCTCATGGTTTCCGAAAGAGTCGTGAAGGAGCGAATATCCGCGAAGAGTACGCTCATTTGCATGTTGCGGCTGTCGCCCAATTCGATTTCGGTAACCTGTTCGCGGGAAAGCACGTTTAAGAATTGATCGGGAACGAATCGACGAAAAGAAGTGGCCTGAGAGCGCAGGTTTTCGGTCAGGTTTTCTACCGCGCGAAAGGCGTGGGTCAGGCGCGTTCCCAACAGCGTGGACTGGGAGAAGACGAACAGAATCCAACCCAGCGGCGAGAGGTTATTCGTTCCGGTGAGGTAGATGCCATTGTTGTACAACACGTCGTTGGTAACACAGAAACTGACCGTCAGCGTGCCCGAGAGAAAAACAAACACCTGTTCTCTGCGACGAACGGTCGCCAGTATCATGCCGGCAATGGCGTACAGAATGAACAGACCGGTAATCAATTGAAAAATAACCAGAAAGCGGGTGTATTGTACCGCGGGCATGAAAACCAGGGTAAAGCAGAACAAAAACCCGGCCGCGGCAAAGGCGTACGAAATCCACTTATAGTATTCCCGCGGATAGAGCAGGTGAAAGTATATGGCCACCGCGCTGACCGAAAAATAGAAACTGAAGTATTCCAGACGATGGATGACGGACCAATCATAGATGTATAGAAAACGTTCGCCCGATATCAACGCCCGGGTGCCCAGGGAAAGGCACATCAACGCGAACCAGAACAGGGAGTGCTCCCGGCGGCGCAGAAAATACAACACCAGGTGATACAAACTCATAATCAACAGAGCGCCGAATAGCACAAAGTCCAGCGCCAGCCGAAAAACGGCGGTACGTTCCACATACTCCCGGTTGCCCAGCAGAGGCAGGCCCCAGAAACCGCCCGCCAGATCATTATGATTGGAAACGTGTACGATAAAATCGAATTCGGTGTCGCCGTCCGGAATATTAAACAATACAATTCGATCGCGTCCGTCCGCCCGGGCCTGATCCGCGATTTTCGAGGGTTGTCCGTTCTGAAGAACCGGCGTATCATTGATGTAAGCCCGATACGCGCTGCCCACTCCGCCCATTTTAATGGCCAGTGTGTGACCACCGGCACCCGCATTGATGATGCGCAAATGATACGTACCGATTCCGGTGGCCGCCGGCGGCGTTTCCCCTTCTCGCACGGCGGTCCAGGCGCCCGGAACGGTTACATGCAGATAAGCCGGTTGTTGCGCGTTTATTTCGGAAGCCCTCAGGAAACGATCAGGATACAATCGCCATTCGCCCCGCAGATTGACGCCGGTATCGCTCAGATCGGTTCTTGATAGATCCAGCACTCCATCCTTGATGCTGGCGGTAGTGGCCTGCTGGCAGCCGGTAGTAAGAACTGCAATCAGCAATACAAGAAAGCCGGTCAGTTTGAGATTCGCTTTGACAGAAGTGGATTTCAGGATCATGGCGGATGGATGGTTTGGAAGACGGTAAGCGTACAATTCTGAGCGAGCGGTTAGCGTCAATGCATAAGATTTCGTTTCATGTATTCTTAACAAATCACCTGTTTCTGTGAGCCGTTTGCCAGGTGGAGCAGTGGGGATTGCACGCCGCTTACTCCGGTGCGGGACCGATCGCGTCTAAAATCAAATGCGATGAATTCCGGCAGAAATATCGCACGGCCGTGAGCGGTGCGCTCAGCTTCATCTTGACGTCGCACCTTTACGCATGAAAATGTAAATTCACCGCCTTTCAGCAGGGAGAGGTTACATTATGCAGGATATCAATCTCAAGGCAGAACATCCGCAACCGGAACTATGTGGCGCACCGACCGAATTTCTGGATTATGATCATCCCTCGATCCAGGACTGGTTGCGCATACATCTGGATGACGATAGCCGGCATTTGATTCGCGATTCTCAGATTACGGATACCGATTCCCAACCCGATTCGGACCAGGCCCGCAAACTGGCGGTAAAGTTATACTATCTGGTGCGCGATGGTTGGCGCTACAATCCGTATACGGTTTATCTGGAACGCGAAAAATCCCGGGCATCGTATGTTTTACAACAGAAACAATCGTACTGTATTCCCAAAGCGCTCTTGCTGGCTACCTTTGCCCGGGCGGTGGGGATACCGGCTCGACTGGGATTTGGCGATGTCAAAAATCATCTGTCCAGTCAGCGTTTGATCGACTATTTACGCAGCGACGTGTTCGCCTTTCACGGCTTTGCCGAACTGTATCTCGAAGGGCAATGGGTGCGCGCCACTCCGGCTTTTGACGCGCGATTGTGCGCAAAGTTTCACGTAGAGCCGCTGGAATTCGACGGCGTAAACGACAGTCTGTTTCAGGAATACGATAAAAACGGTCGTCGCTTTATGGATTACATCCGTTATCATGGCGTGTTTGCGGATTTACCATGGGATTATATTTTCGATTCTTTGCGTGAAATTTATCCGCACATTTTTGAACAGGGCATGATTGACGGCGATTTGTTACAGGAAGCATCGCAAGCGGCTCCTGTGAAAGGACACGCTGCGGACGCCGATTGATTTCGAATCCGGGTGATTCAGGAATCAAGAATCAAGAATCAAGATTGGACCGCACTGCGCAAAGCGCGCAATTCATTTCGATTCAACTCGATCTCAAAAAACAGGCCGACTCCCGCCGCGTCGACCCGCACGACTGTGGCGGAACGCTCGCTATTCAGTTCCGGGTGTTGCAGCTTAACCGTGTGGCCGGGTTCCAGCGGGCAATCGGGCCAGTCCACATACACGCCGGTATCACTGAGGTCCCGGGTCGTGCGCGGCTGTCCGTTGATGGTGAGTTCCAGTTGTAACGGTCTTCTTTTTTCGAGTCGGAATCCCCGGGGATACATTTTCACATAGGGTGCCGATATATCCTTATGGGCGATGAATACCAGCGCGGCACCGAACAGAATCGTAATCAGCAGGGCGCTGATATTGAATGCATCCGGTCGTTCAATCAATACGTACACGTTATAGCCGATCAACACCGGCGCGTAGATCATAAACAGGTACCAGGCCCATTTCTTGATGCGCAATAGACCCACGCCGATGATCACCGGCAGTATCAATAACGGCACAATCCAGGGATTCACAAAACTGAGCACCAGC
The DNA here is from genome assembly GCA_020441025.1 of Leptospiraceae bacterium. Classification (GTDB taxonomy): domain Bacteria; phylum Spirochaetota; class Leptospiria; order Leptospirales; family Leptonemataceae; genus JAGRMX01. The sequence continues at coordinate 4,419 of JAGRMX010000122.1, read as the reverse complement.
CGGGGATAACTGAAGGGAATTCCCAGGCTGCTGGCCAGCGCGAAATAGTTTAATACCGGCGAAGCAATGAGAATGCTGCCAAAGACAATCAATGCCTTTGGCAGCCGATAACGTACGCGACTCATATCAATTACTCTGCTCAGTATCCATATTCATAGAAACGGAAATGATACAGTCGATAGAACGGCTCATAGGTCATGAACGCGTATGCCCAGGGGGCGATAGCCTGTATGCTGCGAAGATACGCATCATGGCGCTCACCGCTCTGGTTGGTCATCGGAAAGCACTGCGCCAGGGACAGGCCCAGACAACCGAATAGAGTCACCCGGCCGTATTCATGATAGTAGGCTCCATTGACCGCAAGCTGTTCGGCCACACCGTATGCATTGTCCGGCCAGGGAGGTGCCGGAGTCGGCACGGATAGCATGCCATCCGAATGGGATACGTCGGCAAAAGGCCAACCGGTGTAATGCAAATCAACCTGAACGTCGGCGTCGGTTGTGCCCTTTAATACCACCGAATTCACGATGATATTCTGTGCGATGGTCGTGGTGTTGCCCACGCAATTGGCCGGCACCTTATCGGTATACTCCATTCGGAACTCATACTCACCGGTTACATCGGGAGTGAAATAGGCCCCGCCAGTGATGGTGTACGATCGGGTTCCGCCCCCGCCGCCGCTGACCGCACTGGAACTGGCGCCGAAGTCGGGGAAACTGATGCTGGAGGCGGCCGGTTTGTTTACCAGTGTCCAGGTGAATCCATTGGCCCGATCCGCTTCGGTCATGTCGTCGCATTGACCGTATTCGTAATCGATGAGGCGCGCGAGTAACTGGTATTGTTGTCCGTTATGCACCGCATTCACGAAGTTACGGTCCGGAATATGATTTGTTACCCCGAAATGATCGATGATGGCGGCGGAGTTTTCCACCAGTTCCAACTGCTTCTCGTACGGATTGCTGACGTTGCCCGCCCGGTCCTTGAGGTATACATAAAACGTATGCGTTCCGGCAGAAGGTGGGAGGGTGTAGTACATATAGCGTACTTCGCCTTCGATGCTCCAGAATGCGGATTTGAATTGAATGCGGGTCCAGCGAGGGTCAGAAGGATGGGGACTTGAAGAAGAGTCCGTTACCAACGCCCAGGTTTCCATAGTACCAAATCTATTCTGTGTAGAGTTCCGGGCGTAATCGTTCGCATTGACCCAACCGCCGAGAGTAATGCTACGCGTACGTGTTTTCCCCTCCGGGGTAAGATTGTACAGATTGACGCTGGTAAGAACCGGCTTAATCGTATCCCGGTTGGTGGGGTCGGTTCCGTTGCTCCATTCTATCCCGTCCGGAGTGCCATCGCCATCCGTGTCGGAATTATTTTTATCACTCTTCAGTCCGGTGTAATATACGATTGTATCTTCGAAGTCATCCGCCAGGCCGTCGCCGTCCTGATCATTCGTACCGGTCTGGACCGCAATGGACGCCGTGGGGTAATAGCTACTGGAACCATATAACGCAAACACCGTATAATAGTAGAGTGTATTCGGTGTGAGGCTTTCATCCCGGTAGGATGTGGGATTTACTTCCGTGCCCGTGGGTGCCTGGCCGTCGTATACGCTGATGGGCGGCTGCACCGTACTGCGGCGGATAACCACTCCGTCAAAATCGGCATGCGCGGGATTCACCCAGCGCAATTGTATGGAATTCACTCCGCTCATGCCCTGCAGGTTGATTACCGGCAGGGGCGGATTGACCGGGGGATTCGCCACGCACAAATCATGCGCCGGTTCCTCCGTGGTTACGCCCGCCGGCTTTAAAACCACCCAGTAATTCGTATTGATGGCTCCATCGGTGGCACCGCGACGATTTCCGTCGAGGGATACCAGTTGCCCGGCGTTGTAAGTTTTCTTATAAACGGTATAATATTGTACTGCGTCCGTTGTTTCAATGAAGCGGCCCGTATTGGTAAACCCGGCCGCCGCGATCCAGGACGCATCGCGAGATGTATCATTGCGATCGACTCCGCCCCTGGTATCATACATTATGTAAACATCCAGGTCGGTATGAGCGGTAAATTCGATGTACTGTTGTCCTGTGAATTGCTTGTGCTGGCCGAATGATCCGCAGGCCGAGCCGCCATTGCAGGTGCTGATACCCAACGCGCCCTGGAATCCCAGATCTTGAAAATCCTGGTTGGGAACTACATAATAATCACGATCCTGATAATAGCGAAAGTTGGAACCGACGGTCATGAAATCGGCGCTGCCGTTGCCGTTGATGCCGGCAGGAAAGTCATCCGCAAGACAGGCGGGCGGGGCAACCACACTGGAAGGTACGCTGACTACGGCGGCCAGTACGAAAGGCGTCAGGTGCGAGGTATAGGCAACGACCCGATCGTTTTCCATGTCAACTTCGAGGTCGTCTACCGGCAGCCAGCGATTGCGTTCCGTGTCATAAAAGAATACACCGAACTCTTCCAGCAGTCCCGATTCGGCCAGCAGAGCGGCGTCATACTCATATTCCATGCGCACCGGTTCATCGGGACCGAAGGAAATGTGATCTTCCGCGTCCAGTGTGGCTTCGCTGCCTTCGCTTTCCGCATTTTGCTGAATGGCTTCGATGCCGTCGTCGGTGACACCGATGTCATACACCAGCCCGATGGGACGGTAAGTTCCATTGATAATCGATGGAGCCTGGATGGAGCTGACTTCGGTCGAAAAAAGGCCGGCCGGTGCCCGGGAAGGATACTGCACGGACGGTTCGCTGGATATGTTCGTATTGCCCAGTGCCGCCAGCAAAGCCAGATTGGAATTGTCCTCATCCGATCCGCGACCCACGCAGGCAGTCAGCGCCAGAGTTCCTATTAGTATGATTCCGTTGATACGTGCCATTAACACGCTTGATCCGTACGCTTGCATTGTTCCCCTCATTGATTCTCCGGTAGCTGTGCGCAACCATCGGAGATAAATCCTGATTTCTCTAACACTCTTCTATATGTACATTTCCAGTATATGTTTGTCGCTCAGAAGTTGTTGCATGATGCAATTTGTTATTTCAACCCCGCGATGCCCTGATTAAAAAATACAGATATGTTTCTGCCGGTCACAGGAATAATACGGGGCAACATATGTATGTTGAGCTTGTTTAACAGTTAAAGAATGTATACTATTTACAGGGCAATTAATTTTTTTGGCCTGAATTATGCATTATGGTGCAGAAAAGGATTTTTGCCGGGAATCACCGGTTGTCCAGGCTTAAGCTGTACAGATAAGTCTGCATGGGTCCGCGCCCTTTTACTTCGATTTCACCACGTGGTTGCAGGTCGGGTAGCTGTTTCAGATGCTGAAAGGTTGAATCGCTCAGGTGAATGCTGCCGGGTATACCATGGGATTCCATGCGACTGGCAATGTTCACCGCATCACCCCACAGATCATAGCTGAACTTGCGTTTGCCGATCACTCCGGCCACCACCGGCCCGCTGTTGAGCCCCACCCTTAACTGTATGTCCATGTGATAGCGTTCATTGAACTTATGAATAATCTTTAGCATACCCACCGCGAACCGAAAAGCACGCAAGGCGTGTCGCGCATCGGGCTCGGGTAGACCGGCCACGGCCATATAAGCATCGCCGATGGTCTTGATTTTTTCCACACCGTGTTTGTGGGCCAGTTCATCGAAACTGGAGAACAGCCGATTCAATACCTGTACCAGTCGATCCGCGTCCATACTGCCGGCCAGCGGGGTGAACCCGACCAGATCGGCAAAAACGATGGTGACTTCGTTAAAGCGATCGGCAATGGTGCGCTCGCCGATTTTTAAACGGTCGGCGATGGATGCGGGCAGAATGTTTAACAGCAGTTCTTCCGATTTGCGTCGCTCCTGTTCCAGATCTTCCGAAGTCAGATGCAGGAAATGCGAAAGACGACTCTTCTGTTTGCGTAATTGAATGATTTCACGTTGCAGCTCATCCACGCTGATTTCGGGCGGAAAACTCTCGACGATATCTTCAATCTGTTCATCCGAATAGGTGCGATTGGCCGTGTAGTTTATTTTTTCACGGTCGCGCAATAAAACCAGTGAGATGACCGTGTTATGAAATCCACAGGCCGCGCCCCGACTGCGACCAATTTCGCCCCAGGAACAGAAACCCGCCACCGGAGCGCGCCATAACTGGTTGATGACTTCGATTTCCTTACGCATATAGCTGCCGAACGACTGGGAGCGAATGGCGCAATCGAACAGAAGTACGGCGTCCGCACCGGCCGAATCGCTGTGTCCGCGAAAGCCCTGGATTTGCTCGATGGTGTGCTTGATGGTTTCGAGGATATTGGGCGAACAAAAGCGCACGAGCGAACCTTCCGGTATGTGACCGCCATACTGCACCGCGCCGGTGTTCAGATCGGCCTGAATGGCCGTGCGCATCACC
>JAGRMX010000121.1 GCA_020441025.1 Leptospiraceae bacterium | reverse complement strand
GGTTTCTGTGTTATTCATGAAGCCGGAATCGTGTTGTTTGACGATTGGCAAAGACATGACCTGCCTGTAGCGGAATTGCACACTGAGATAGAATTGCTGATGGACCGATACGATTATCTGGAAGGAGGTACGGGCGAAAATTCTAACGCCCTTCGAATCCGCGTTCACGAGCTGGGACAGGCCATTATGGGTCTGAACCAGGGGCGATACAAAAAACTAAGCAAAGAAAAGCTTTTAATGCAAATCAACAAGATCAAGTTCGATGTGGAAAGGACCTGGTTGAATACCGAAGGCGCCCTGCGCTGGCGCGATTTCCGTGCGGCAGTAGAAAAACGCTGGGGGTTGACCGGAGCGAAAGAAGAAATATATGCAACTCTCGATCGTCTTGAAAGCACCTTGCGAACCGAGACTGAAATCCGGACGGGAAAGCTTGTATCAATACTCACTATATACGGCTTTCCCATTGCAATTTTTGCCGGATTTTTTTCATATACAATGGAAGGATGGGGACTTCTGCAGGGCGCCGATCGATTTCTCAACGGGAATATACACGGCATACATATACCCGGCCTGTTAACTTTCGGCGGTCTTTCAGTTGCAACCGTACTGCTTATGAAGCTTTTCTTCTGGCTGAAAAAATAGCGCTGCTGTCTATTATGCTTATTTCAATGCCACTTTGGGCGAAATGGAATGGACTCAAATCAGGAAAAATCAAATCAAAACACTCTCAGCGCACTTCTGATCAAGAATCATGCGGGCATCTGCCCGGTATGCCTATCGAGTAAGAGTGGTCTTTCTCAAACTGAGGTAGAATTAACGCTCCAGGAGATTGCATCCGTCGCTCCGCTTCGGGAGACCCGGGAAATATGTCCTGTTTGCCAGCAATCCGCAATGCCAGTGTACTGCATGCACTATCCGATTCCATGACGCTGAATGACCGGCGAGATAGTTCGAGAATTGTACGCTTGCACCAATCAACCCAGATGCAGATCCATGGTGCGCGATTTTTGAACATTTAACCAATCCGCATGCTCCGCAAGAGAGATCTCTCCCAACTCGAGATACACTCTGCGCGCACTTTCAGGTTCATTTCCCCTTTTAAGCATTTCCGCAAGAGTATATTCGGACCGCCTGAATAAACGCAACATGCGATTGTACAACCTTGACTCGTCTGATACCGACTCCCATTCCTGAAAGGCTGCGTGCGCGGCTCCAAGGGCGATAAACAAATCGAGCGTTATTGCAAGAATTTTATAAAGATTGCTTTCAATGAAAGCGGCGCCAGAAGCTACCATTCCAGCCGCCGCATTCCATACCCCGATGAAAATCGAAATCCCGATCACTGCCAGCACAACACCAAGAATCCAGTTCAGCACACTTCTTCGCATCATCCACCTGCTATTTTTCTGAATACAGCGCCCATAATAGGATATCTGGTCCTGTATCCAGTGCTCGCGTACGCCGGAGAGTGCTGAGGGATTGGGCTGGTGGCTCTCAGTCCCTCTTACCGGATCCGAGCACAAAAGATCAACAACTCCAAAATAATAAAGAATCCATTGTAAATCATCGCGATACTTCGAAGGGTACACTTCGGACATATTTCCTCTTATCTTTGCCCTGCTCCAGAAAAAATACACCCGCAGGCCTTCGGCAAGTGTCCTGTATTCGTAATAGCGGTGCTCTATTTTTTTGAACCGACCCGCCAGATGCAGCAAGGCAGCCGCCAGAAGTAAAAAGGGGGCAGAGAGAAAAAACAGCGGGATGGTCAGCCACATATCAAATATGGCAAGTGCAGTAAACGAACTTACTCCCAGCAGCAGCGTGTACAAGAAGTGTCTCCGATTCTTTTTCTGTAAAACGTTTGCGAGCACATCGGCAGCGCCGAACTGGGTCTTGAGATAGGCTTGTTTTCCATTAGAATCGTCTGCGCCGGGGCAAAGATTCTCACCGGATTTCCAGACTGCAGAATAGTTGGCGTATTTTTTTAAATCTCGATTGAATTGGTTCAGGCGAATGATATTGCTCTTGCTGAATTCGCTGCCCCATTCACCCCGGGAGACATCATCCCGCCAGATGGGCGGAGATAGAAAATGATAACTATTCTGGCCGGCCGTTACTTCCACCGTAAAGCGATCCTTCAAATCTGAAGGGATTTCCTGTATATGATTCTGTTTGAATTCGCGCTGGGTGAAGATAAAAATTATGTTGTTGTAATCGGGTGCCTGAAGAATTGAGTCGGGTTCATAAAAACTCTTCATGCGCCCCATGATTCGATATCGAACAATTTGTTCGGTTCCGCCGACTTCTGTCAGGTCTTCCGATTCGGGCTCATAGCCGTTCCACAGGGCCATCATGACCGCACTATGATCGGATATATACGCTCCCACTTTCGCATACTCAAGGTTGCGCGCCGGACCGTCATGAGATATATCCGCTTCCGTATTATCCTGATGCAATGGAAGCGTTAGTACCCGGGATGCACAGCTCAGCAATCGCCTGAACTCGCTGAGGTCTTCAGGATCTTGAAAATCAGCTTCATAAAGATGCTGCGGCATGGGCAACACAGCAACAAACGGGATTTCGTTTTGCAATGCAACCTCGGCGGCCAATCTGTCCGCACCCTTCGCAAGGGGAGTGAGTAAGTGAATCGGTGTACGCGGAGCGATATTCCGTAAATCATTAAAAACCCGGGAGATAATCGGTTTTAAACGCAAACATTCATTCTCGCTGATGTCGCGATGGCCGGTAACTCCGACCAACAGGGGAACGGGACTTAAAGACTTCTGCATACGTCTGTTTACATACTTTGTTTTAACAATCTCTCTGAATCGGAACGTGAATTTCGCTATGGAGCATTTGTTTGCGCTCCTTCAATTCTTTCCAGGGCTTCATCGATCAGCATCAAAACGTACGGGTCCTCGCCGGTCCTGCCTCTGGCTTTATGTAAGTATTTCCGCGCAGCCTCTCCTCCGATATCACCGAGGGCCTTCGCACATGTTCGGCGCACATACCTGTGCTGATCGTTTTTCAGGGAATGGCCTATGTCATCGACAGCACCGATGTCGCCGATGGCTCCAAGAGCTTGCGCCGCCGTCCAGCGCACCCATTCATCCTCGTCCTGCTTCAATGCATTTAACAACTGCGAAACGTACCTGGCATCAGCCAGAATGCGAAAGGTCTCTACAGCGCGCCGTCTCACATAACATATCGGCTCAAAGGCCGGTTCAATATGCTTGCTTATCTTTTCAAGTGATTCATGTGCCAGCAAATCTCTTAGAAGATAAATCGCCTTTTCCCTGATCCGAAATATTTCATCTTCTAAAAAGCCTTCAAGTAATCCAACAGTTTTCGGCTTTCCGAATATCTGGGAGAACGTCCTTGCTTTCTGACTCGCTACGACATCATTGTCCGTTTCCATGATAGAGCGAAAATCCTGTAGCGCTGGCAAATACCCGAGCAGATGTTCTAATAGCTTCAGGGTCTCGACTTCAAAATCTTTATAGAGATTGATCCGGTGCAGTCCAAAGAAAAATTCAATGTCAATGATATCCGCAAGGCTCTTCTGTAGTTCGTCCTCCGGGACATGCTCTATCAGAATCGGAACAATCTGAAAGTCCGTATTTTTTGCATGCTTTAAACGTGTCTGAGCAAATAGAATCTCATTCTTAACATAAGAGCTATGTTTGACCGTGTACTGATCGGAAAGAAACACGAGAAAAAAATGGCTTTCCTTAATGGCTTCCTGAATCTGCCACTCCCAGGAGATACCCGGCTTCAAATCATAAATGTCGATCCACAAATCCAGTTCGAATGCGCCGAGTATATCTACAACCTCTTTGACCGCGGCCAGATCCTCACGGATGTAAGAAATAAAAACCTTATTCAAAATATTTCGACCAGGTCGTGGCTACGTCGCCCGCCTGCCTCCCGGTGACGCTAACCGCAGAAAGCATCTGGATACATAAACATTGGTTTGGTATAAATCAAGAATAATATCCAATAGAATAAGATAACCATCGCTCTAAGTACAGCAGTGATTGTGGAACATACTCGAGGGATAGACCGATTCCCCCGACTCATCACTATATCATACTCGCTGTTACACGCTGCACCATTTCCGGAATGACCGCCGGCAAATCTTCCGGGTCCGAAAAATGTCTGGCAAATAGCGCCTCAGGGGCAAAAGTATGGAAGTACTTTTTTTTGTACTTATCGATATTAAAATAAATCAAGTTTACACCGGCCCGCTTCGCTTCGCGCATGGCCATCAAGGTATCATCCAGCGCTTCTTTGCCGGAATAGTTGTCGGCATTCGGCTGACCGTCACTGATCAAAAAGAAGTAGCGTACATCGGCCTTACTGCGAGAAAGACGCTCGTTCACGTAGCGAATAAAATCCCCATCACGATTGGAATGATCCGAAGAAAAACCGGAAATAGCCTGAATGCTCTTTGCCCGATAAACATTGGTTGAAGTAACCGAATTGAACCCCATTACTTCCACGCGCGGAGTCAAGTATTGCAGGGCCCGCGCCAACAGCATGGCAAAGGCCTTTTCAATATCAAGAATGGTAATCATGTTTACACGGGCCTCCGCCGGGACGTCGATGATACTCAATGTCTGTCCGTCGTGGTCTTCCGTGGCCATTACGGGATACTTAAAGGCTTCCGGAGGAAGGATTCCGGTAGATCCGCTGATATCCAGACCAATGACGATTTCCGCACTTTTTCTCTGCTCTCGATAAATATCCAGATATTCCTGAACACCCGTACGATTTTTATCACTTAAAATCTCGTGCAGGAGTTCCATATTCAAATCACCTTCGAATGCGGAATGCTCCAGCTCATCATTTACCTGCGGCAATAGCTCTGAAAGCAGTTTCTGAATCTTTTTCTCCAGACCGGACCAGCGACGAAACATTTGCATATAAACCGGATCGACGCGATCGACATCATAAACGCGCACCTCGGAAAGTTTGGTGCGCGAACCCGTGGCCGGATCAATGGAATAGATATTTTTTGTTTTGTATTCTTTATCTTTGTTATTCTTTGTTTTCGAATTTTCGTGTTTATTATTCTGGCGCTGGCTCTTCTTATTCTTTCTAAGTTTGAACGGATTCCAGTCGTCCAGAAAAGAAGATGGTTCTTTTTGTTTTTCGGCAATCAGGTCGTCTGCCCGGGTTCGCCTGGAAAAATCAATGGTGCCGGCGTCTTCATAGTTCGGTTGACGGTCTATCTCGGTGAGTTGCCGGAGCAAATTATCGGCAGATTGGTTGCCGGCAGTATTGCGCTCCTGTGCCTGTGCCTGCGGTTGCGTTGTTCCCTGAATTGGATTCCACACATTTTCCGGATCTGTTCCGGTCGCCTGTCCCGTCGTTTGCCCGACCGTTTGTTCTTGAGACGATTTGTCCGGCAAAAGTTGCGGATAAACGGGCAGGTCATGCCTGCGTAAAAAACCTTCGGGATCTTCATCGTATGCATTGTAAAGCGACTCCAGCTCCTCGCGACTCAAGGGCCGTACCGGTGGCTTTCCGGCCTGATCGCCACGGTTATCTCCACTCGCACCCATACCGCCATCGCCGTGCAGACCGGTCGGGATCAATCGCACTTCATAAATCTCCTGGCGAGCCTCACGGGGCCAGTGCTTCATGACCTCATACAGTTCGCGGCTCAAGGGATAAGCGATGAGCGGATTCCCAACGTCCATACACTGCAATCGGTGTACGGCATATTCAACCATATCCGGAATGCTTCGAAAGCGGCCGGTATTATAATCTCGTTTTTTTATGTTTTCCAGCATGCGCGCATACGCCGGGTGTTCTTTCCAGCGGCCGGAAAGTTTGCGCGCGCGGCATGCCATCTCCGCCATAACCTGAAAGGCAAAGCCGGCGGATTCGGACAGGATTTGTAGCGCATAAAACTCATTCATGGCCGGCAAAATTCGATTCACCTGCGGATGCGCTTCAATGCGCATGAGAAATTCTTCTATCCGATAATCTTCGATGATATTATGAATCATTCGGAACAGCCCGGGATCTTCCAGCCGTGTCAAATAATAGGATAAATCAAAGCGAAAAGAACCGGCCACTATATGTCCGGCTTCATGCAGAGCCAGTCCGATATACAATGTAAGATTGCGGTTGTCTTCTTCCTTATCCAGAGGATCCTTAAAATCATTTATGTATTCCGGAAGATGAATACTATGGCCGTCGGTGTATGCGTTCAGGTCCTGATCCGGGAATACTGGCACATAACCCACAAGATGCATGATGCCACTGCGAATATGAGTACTGGCCATAAAAAAAGTATAACGATACCAGTAATCACTTCGAAGTGTTTCCGGCAGACGTTCCGGGTCGCGACGATAGGCGCCGATTGCGTGCGCGTGATACGGAACCAGATCCTCCGGATCAAGCTCATTTAGCGCATCGTACAGCAAATCTTCGAGTTGTGTACTCTCGGCTGCGGCCTGTAACTCGCGCAGCTGATGTCCGGCGTCCGGGAACTTCCGTGAGTATTCTTCGAGATAATGATCGCGCAGCAACTTCAGAAGAAGCGGAAAGATATCCTCCTGTTTCATTTTTTTCTGGCGCAGCTTCCAGCTATCGCCGGCAAAAGCATCCAGCAGGGCGCAGAATTTACGATGCAATTCATCGCAGTACACCGTCATGTGCATGCCGGGTTCGATAACCACCTTCTTTGTTGCGATAAATATGTATTCGAAAAAAAGCATGCGTACAACTTCCATTTCCAGCCGATTCGATCCGGTCTTTTGATTGAGATACTCGAAAAACCTTCCTCGCCGCGTTAAAAAATCGCGATTGAGCTTTAACGAAAACATGAGCTTGAGAACGACCGAATGCAGCGCGGGATGCATGCCGGTGATTTCGCGTCCCAGCTCGGCCGTAAGGATCTTTTTTACGAACAACTTGAGAATACCTGGCTCCGAATCGTATGCATTGCGCACGGCCAGAAAAGGAGGCGATATTAAAACCGACATGCCGGCTATAGCTTCTTCCGGTCCCAGCTCCACGATGGCATCGCGCATATAGCGCTGCACGGATTCTTTACTTTTCCCGTACTCGCGAAAAAACTCGCGAAAAACAGCCAGATCTTCCGTTCGCAAATTATAAATAATATTTAGAAAACGCTTCCAGTTACGATAGGCTTCCGCCGGGCGGTTTGCATAGCGCGCTTTCAGTGTTTTCATGGCCCGCACAAAGAGCTTCGGATCGGCATGGTCATGGAAGACCTGAAACATTGTACTCAAGAAAAATTCCAGATCACGTGTGATGGTAATACTGCTGTTATCCGATAAAGAATCGTCCTGCCCGGCGACAACGTATTCTCCGGATAGATCGAGGTACATGCGAACTTCCGGTAGCGTCATCAGACGACATACTTCAATGGTGGCATCCAGGCTTTTTTTGCCCAGTAGATGATCCAGAATACGACCGAATACGCTTTGAAACAACCCACTCAAATCGGAATCGCGTGAAAGCAGCATTTCTTTCAGCGATTGAAACTGCGGAGCGGAAAAAAGATATACATATGGTTCCAGCAGATCCGGATTCTGTTCTCCCAGAGCAATATAACCACGCTCAAAAATTTGATAAAAATCCATGTCGGACGGCGGCCGAAAAAGCGCGCGCTCCTGTTCGCGAAACAATTTAGACGACATGGATCCCGCTACTTCACCCAATCGACGCGCGTCGATTTCCAGATTCACGCGCCGCAAGAGCATGGAAAGCGTGTTGGTATAGCGCATTTCGGAAATGTTCAGACGGCGGCGTACAAATCGCGCAAAACCTTCCTGTAAGAAAAAATCCTCTAAATTTCGCAAACGATCGACGGCGACAGTGTCTTTTGCTATTTGCAGAGTCAGATTCAATCGCCCGGGATTGGGCTGAAAGATGGCATGCAGGTGCTCCACTGTCCCGGGAGCAAACTCTAGAAGAAGCGAACGGCTCATTTTAATTTCATTTGTTTTGAATCGCCAGGTTTAATCGATTTCACTCAGTCTAAATTGGCCGAATTCAGTCGTTTTCACGCGAGAGTCCTCGACTTCAATCGACTGATTTCGTCTCAGGCGAACTCATACTGGAAAGCAACTTTTCGCTGATGAGATTGGTATTATAATTTGCGCTATCCGCAATCAATTTCATGTTGGTGGCAACCCGGTGCACCAGTTGTAGCGCCGTGATTTCACGTAGATCACGCTGCCGATAGCGACCATAGCAGATTTGATCGATTATCATGCGCGTTGCTGTTGCCTGAGCCAGATAACGACTCCATCCGCGTTCTAAAAGATCATGATCAACTTTTAATGCCGCAATCTCTATGCGCGTAGAACTCTCATGCAGTTCCAGCACTTCCAGATCCTCGGTTTCATGAATTTCTCCCAATCCGATTTTTGTAAGTAACGGCGAACGACCGGTGCGCGACAGCGATCCCAGCAAATCCGTAAACAACGAAAACATGCGCGCCAGCTGTATGGGTTGAAAGGCGGCTTCATCCAGATCACGCATGCCTTTTTGAATCTCTTTTTCACCTCCGCGAAATAGCGGCTTCGCCCGGCGGGAAAGATAGGTATACGACGGCTTCGCACTAACAGAAAAAAAAAAAAAAAAATCCTGCCAGGTCATGCTGCCAT
>JAGRMX010000120.1 GCA_020441025.1 Leptospiraceae bacterium | reverse complement strand
TCTTTCTCATTCAGTTCTTCCAGTTTTTCCGGATCGACCCGTTTGAATTCCACCGTCACCTGATTGGCAATGCCACCGTGCATTAACGCTTCATAGATGGATCGGTACGCGTCCTGTAATGCGATGTACTTGCCGCAGATGGCGATGCGCACGGTCTTCTTTGGATTTTTAATTACTTCGAGAATGTTACTCCAGCGTTTAAAATTCAAACGACCGGGTTCCATCTGGAAGTGCTTGAGCACCACCGTATCCAGCTTCTCCTGGCGGTACATTTCCGGAATTTCATAAATGCTGGTTTGAATATCGCGCGCGGAAATGATGTTCGTTTCGGCCACGTTACAGAAAAGCGATAGTTTTTCCTTCATGTCCCTGGCCAGCGGACGATTCACCCGGCACACCAGGATATCCGGCTGTATACCGAAAGTCTGTAGTTCCTTTACGCTGTGCTGGGTGGGCTTGGTTTTTGCTTCCCCGGCCACCGAAATAGTGGGCACCAGGGTTAAGTGAATAAAGCAGACATTTTCGCGTCCCCGCTCGCGACGCATCTGACGGATGGCTTCCAGAAAGGGCACGCCTTCAATGTCCCCGACGGTTCCGCCGATTTCCACAATGACAAAATCGTATTCCGCTTCCCGGGTCAGCAGATTCACCCGGTTTTTGATTTCATTGGTAATATGCGGAATGACCTGCACGGTTCGCCCGAGATAATCCCCGCGACGTTCGCGCTGAATGACCGCGTTATAAATCTGGCCGGTACTGACCGAATTCAAACGCGACATGCTGGAGTGCATGGTGAAACGTTCATAGTATCCCAGATCCAGATCGGTTTCGGCACCGTCATCGGTGACGTACACCTCTCCGTGTTGAAAGGGACTCATGGTGCCGGGATCCACATTGATATATGGATCCATTTTTTGCAGAGTAACCCGGTAGCCTCGACTTTCCAGCAGGCATCCCAGAGCCGCGACGGTCACTCCCTTGCCCAGAGATGAACACACGCCGCCGGTGATGAAGATATAACGAGTGGACATTCTGGACAGACAGCCTGTGAAATCGGGCCATTCCTGGCAGCGTTTTTTTCAATGAATCGGGAAAAAAGCGATTCGGCGGACCTGATGGCAAACGGCCGGCGCCTAATTGTCGGACATCGTTTTTTTATTGAAGGCGCGGATTCGCCGGAAATCCGGGTTCACGAATTGTGCTGGATGCGCTCAAGAAAGCTGCTGGTCGAATATCCCGGAACAAACGGTAAAATTTCTATGCGCCCACCATAAGCACGCACGGTTTCACTTTCGGGTAGCTCATCGGCTATATAATCGCCGCCTTTACAGTGAATGTCCGGCTGCAAAATACGCAGCGTTTCAATGGGCGTTTGGTCCTCGAAGATTGTGGTAAAGTCCACACAGGCCAGCGCCACCAGCATCAGACAGCGGTCCTGGATAGAGTTCACCGGACGACCGGCCCCTTTCAGCCGCCGCACGGATTCATCCGAATTTACGCCCACTATCAGTATATCGCCCAACGCTCTTGCCCGGAATAGATACGAAACATGTCCGGGATGCAGAATATCAAAACAGCCATTGGTAAACACCACCCGGGCCGTAGCGTAATCACGGCTCAATCGCTGTTTCAACTTTTCGCGATCGGGATAGATTCTACTCAGCAATTGTTCCAATCCGGGAGCCTGCGCATCCGGTGAGCTGTCCTTTTCGGCATTCATCCCGACTCTACCGCGACCCGCAATTCTTCCGGCGATACGGTCGTCGCTCCCACATGCGCCACAACCAGACCGGCAGCACGATTGGAGAGCAGAATGGCATCTTCAAAAGACGCCCCGGCGCTGACGGCCAGCGTGAACACCGAGATAACCGTATCGCCCGCACCGGTAACATCGAAAACCTCGCGAGCCATAGTCGGAAAATGCCGACTGCTATCGTCACTACCGTTAAAAAAAGTCATGCCCCGATCACCCCGGGTGATCAATAACTGTCGAGCACCCAATCTTGCGATGATCTCGCGTCCACCGCGCTCTACTTCCTCATCCGTAAGTAATGCTCGTCCAAGGAACCGACCCGCTTCATGATGATTGGGTGTGAGTACGTCCACATTCTTGTAGTAATGAAAGTGAGTGACCTGCGGATCGACGGCCACATAAATCTTATGCCGCTGACACAAATTCACCAGAAAATCAATCAACTCCGGTGTGACCACGCCCTTGTCATAATCCGAAATGATAATCGCGTCGACTTCCTCTGCCCTCCGCGTAATGAAATCGGTGATACGATTCTTAAGATCCATCGGCAATGGCGAACGATCTTCCCGATCCAGGCGACAGACTTGCTGGCGTGCGGCAATGATTCGGGTTTTGCGGGTAGTCGGTCGACCTGCCAGGCTGAACAGGCCGATGTCGGAGCGGTCCTGTCCCGATTGTTCAAAACTGTCTATTAAATCGCGTCCGGCCTCATCCGATCCGATGACTCCCGCCAGTAAAACACGCGCCCCCAGCGCACGCAGATTGCGCACTACATTTCCGGCACCTCCGGGTACGTGTGCTATGCGTTGTTCCAGCACAACCGGAACGGGCGCCTCCTGAGAAATACGATCCACGCTGCCATACACATATTCATCCAGCATGAAATCGCCTACGACCAGGATAGTTCGGTCGGGAAAGTTCTGAATCAATTCCGGCAGGCTTTTCATAATCGTGTTTGAAAAACCAGAACACCGCAACCGGTCCGATTGTCACTCAATAATGCCCGGCAACGGTCAGGTATAACGGGAGATGCGAATGTTCCCGGTTTCAGCGGTTACGGGCTGCGGGCATTACGAATACCACGGCGCAATAGTGCAATGCCTGACGCCCGGATGCATGACCCAGCAGTCGTTCCACGTCATGCGCATCCAGATACAGATCGGTTCGATCGGGTCCCACCAGACCGGCGGCGTATACATAATAAGGACGCAGACCCACGCGACGATCCCGGCGGGCCATCTCATCGGAGGTATAGTAAATGCCCATACCGCGCCGCATGGCACAGGTGCGAGTTACCATTTCGGGTCCGTAAATCATGCGTCCCTGATCGGAAAAAATCCGCGGTTCCAGCGAGGGCTGAAAGTCGGGAAACTCGCGCATATCAATGACGATTCCGGTTACTTCATCGACTACATCTACGGGCCCCACTTCAGGTACGGGACGCGTGTTATAATAAGAACGGGATAGAAGCGCATACAGGCCGTTGTCACCCAGAAAAGGCAATGCCAGTTCAACCGAAACATAGCCTTCACCGGTATGGCGAGAACGCACCACGAAATGATCGGATACGTAGCCCATCTGCTCCCGCAACACCCGATCTTGATTCATCTTTTCTCTAACAGTAAAACGTGAATCCAGTTGCAGGCCGGTCAGGGCATTCATCAATCGCAGTGCCGCCAACTCCCGGGCTTCAAAACGGGCCTGCGATCGTGCTCCGGTAATAGATGTAGCCGTACCCGGTTGACCGAATTCAGGATTGGAAGAATCAAATACAATGCGCGGCAACCGCACCTCGGCGCGAGCGTACAGTACGCCGTTGGTCCAGTCGATGCGTGTAAACTCGTCGATGTTGCGCACCAGACTGCCGGCGTTGGCGTGAACTCCCTGAATGGCGTCCCGGGCCAATAAACGCCCGGCCAGTAAAACCAGCATAATCAGTCCCACCAGTACGACGGGGCCCGGATGGCGTGAGATACATGTACGCATAGGGTGATTATCGGCGGGATCGTAAAACTACAGCCGGGCTTTCCGACCACGCACTTCCCGATACGCACGCAACAAATCGGATTGATTGCCTACCCGACGGGCGGGTGGCAGAGCATCCAGAATCTCTTTACCATACCGACGAGTTTGCACCCGGGGATCCAGTATGGCCACGATCCCGGTATCGGACTGGCTGCGAATCAACCGACCAAAGCCCTGCTTCATGGCCAGAGTCGCTTGAGGCAACTGAATGGTTCGAAAAGGCTCCCGACCGGCGGCTTTTTCGGTTTCCATGCGCGCCGCCAGGATGGGCTCATCCGGTACCCGAAAGGGCAATCGCACCAGAACAACCAATCGCAGTCGATCGCCGGCCACATCAATGCCCTGCCAGAAAGATGCCAGCCCCAATAATACCGCCCGTTCCGCTTCCAGAAAACGGCGGCGGGCGACGGCCGCACCGGCGTCCAGTTGATTGATCCATTCGATGGGCAAGCCGTCCGCATCGAGCAAGTTATGATCGCCATGCATGCGTCGTAGTACGCGATCAACGGCCCGCAGTGATCGCGTACTCGTAAAGAGTATAAAGGCACCGCCACCCGTCAGAGCGATCAAGTGTTGGATCTCAATGGCCACCTGCTCATGAAACGCGTCTTCCTGCATGGAAGGATCGGGTAGCGTCGGCGGCAAATACAGGATGGCCTGCCCGGGAAAATCGAACGGCGAAGCGAGCAATCGGGTGCTGACCCGGCCGCGTAACTCGGCGGCACTTTCCGTATCCCGCAAACCAATTTCCCCGGCGAAATAAGTAAATGGACGGGTGCCCGTACCGGTCAATGTGGCGGACGTGAAGATAGTCGATTGAATTTCCGGGTAAAAGTATTTTGAAAATAATGGTCCAGGACGCAAGGGGGCCGCATGCATGCGATAATTCTGGCCGTCGCCGCCTTCAGGGTTCTGTATCCATAGCACTTGATTGGGACGCGGCCCGGCCGCAAAGGAATCGATAATGGAACGCACTTCTTTGAGCCGGGCCAGGCGCGCGTTCAATTCCATCACGCGCACATCCGTAGTAACCGTTTCGCCGGCATCCATGCCCAGGTCCTGCTGTGAACGCAGATCATCAAGGGACCGCTCGGTAATGACCGTCCGCTCGGTGAGTAATTTCAATATGGCGTCGGTACTGCTCGCCTGGAATGGCACAGTCAATCGGCTACGCTCGCCCTCTTTTAACGTAAAGGCGTGTAACAAGTCGTTTCGGAAGGCATCAATCTGCTTCTGTTCCTGTAGATTCAATGGCTGACCTTCATGAATCAGCATCTGTAGTTCATCGCAATCGATCTGACGGACAAAGGCCTCGTGAAAAATTTCGGGGAAACGATGCGACTCATCCACTACCAGGTGCGCAAAAGGCGGCAACAAACGGGCTTCCAGCGCGTAATGCGCCGCCAGCAGACTGTGATTCACAATGAGCAGATGTGCGTTACGCCATTTCTCTCGCGCTACAAAATAGTACGATTCACGATAATAAGGACAGCGATTGGCCAGACACTGGTCGGGGTCACGGGTGGTCTGCTTCCAGAATAGAGGTGTGGTGCGACCGTTGTACTCATGCCGAATCCCGTCGGTGGTGGTCGCTTCCCAATCCAGAAAGGGTTGTAATGCCGTACCCATGCGCGGATCGATAGTGCCGGAGTTCAAAGCTTCGTTCAACTTACGCTTGCAAACATAGTTGGAAGATCCCAGACACACTTCGGCCTGAATGTGCGCGCCGAGCAGCTTTTGTGCTATGGGCAAATCTTTCTTTAGAATTTGTTCCTGTAAGGAACGGGTTTCGGTGGATATGACTACCCGGGTGTCATTGGTAAGCGCGAAGTGCAAGAGAGGCAACATATAGGCCAGGGTCTTACCCACGCCGGTGCCCGCTTCGACCATCAGAATTCGATCCCCGTTCAGGGATTCGCTGACCGCGGCCGCCATTTCTTCCTGCTGCGGGCGATACTCGAAGCGTGTGTCAAGCTGCCGGAGCGCATGCGAATCCGACCGAAAAAAGGAAACCGGATCCAGTTCAGCCAGTTTTGATGTGATTTCAGTATCGATTGGAACAACCGTCCGAAGGTAAAAGTGGAGTGTGTTTCATTTCATTCCGTCATGGAATCCGTCGACCGGTGGCTCATCAGTATAAGAAACACACTCAGGCAGACCGCAACCACAAATTCGAGAAATCCGCGAATGACCAGGTGAATCAGCAAACCACCCAGAATTAGAGGCGCCGCCAGCAACCAGGTTTCGCGCCGGGCAGTAAACCAACTCAGCAAACGAGAGTTTTCCCGGCGCAAATTCCCCGCCGAACTCGACTCTCCCGGTTCCGATGCGATGGCATATAATAAATAAACAAACCAGAAAGCGCCGCCCATCCAGAAGAACGGAAAGATCAACTGAATGACGCGGCTCTGCCAGTTGGTTAACTCGATGGCCGCATCGGGTACCCCGGCGGCGACACCACCCAGATGCAATGCCGGTAATCCATAGGCGAACGCTCCCGATGTCAGATACAGTACCTGGGCGAATAAAAGCAAAACGGACGCGAAGGCGGCCGCGCGCATAATCTTCAGGGGAGCCAAAAGAATCAGCACACTCAGATACATACACAGAATCATATGTACGGGGAAAGCGATGCCCCTGCCCGCCAGCAGGAAGATAACCTCCAGCACCACGCAGAGCAGCGCGAGCCCATACAGTACCGCGGGTCGGGCCGGCGCCGTTCGCTTCCAGTCGCGTAAAAAATACAGGGTGATCGGTACGACCAGTTCCAGCAATAACAGGAATTGTAACAAAGGCGATTGCATTCCGGCTCGATTGCTGAATCGAAACATGCCCAATAAAAACAACCAGGCCGACGCAGTTAAAGCCAGAAGCAACCAGCGCGGATTCCAACCACCCAAAACCAGCGCCAGGCCGGTCAATACAATCAACAGGGCGACAACCGCAATCAGCGCGGCGGGCGATTCCAGAAAATGTAATACTTCAGCGATCATGGTTTTCTCCGCCGGACGATGTGGATGCGCTTATGGTCGATCCCGATGTCATGGGATTATTGTTAGAACCTGTAGCGCGAACAATCCGCAAGACACCCGCGATCAATATCACGAACAGAACAATCCCGCCCGCACTTTCCCATGGTGATTGCCGCACTTCCTGCATCAGAGTATTTCCCGCAGACTGTAATACGGGAACATCCGCCGTTAAGAGCGGCAACAGACCGCGCACATCCGTAAAAATCAGGCCCCAGCCCGCCAGCCACAGCGCGCTGAATACTACACCCGGCCAGATAATCTGATTGTTCCTCCAAAAAGATTCGTCGGATAACGGGGTCCTGGATTGGCGCCACTCAAAAAATAGCCAGGCGACCCAGAACAGAACAAAAGGCGTCAACATCCAGGTCCCATGCATCAGCGCCATGGATACTGTACACAGAAGTATTAACACCGAAAGCACTCGTCTGTCCGGAAGGAAAATCAAAAGACTGATAAAAGCGAGCGCGGGAAGTAGAATGAAGACCGATTGCATACCGGAACAGGATTTCCGTTCCGGTGGAATCGCGCAGCTGAAAATTCTGAAAATACGCGTTTGAGCGTTATATCAGGAATGCTCGCTTTCTCTTCCGGCGGTCACATCATGGTTCCGGATTTCCCGTAGCAGACGACGGGCCTGATCGAAATCGGGCCGTTGGCGCAAAGCCAGATGCAAATAACGGCAGGAGCGCTCCGGCCGATTGCCGCTGCGATACACCAGCGCCAGATTATAAAACGCAAAGTGACGCTTACTGCATTGAGGCGAACGGATGGAACGATGGAACCATTTGATTGACTCGGGAATGAAGCCCATTTTGAGTAACAGAGCGCCGCAATCGTTAAACAGATCGCCGTTTTCCGGATTCAAACGAATAGCCTTGCGAAAACAGCGAAAGGCCTCCTCATTGCGATCCAGGATGGAACCATACATCCATCCCAGCGTGGCATAACCCGGTACCACCGGATCAATCTCAATTGATTTTAATAAAAAGTATTCCGCCGCATCGTAATTGCCGACTACGGCCTCGCAAACGCCTTCGCGATAAAACATTTTGGCATCCGGATTCATGACCACCCCTGTGCTGTGTGTACTGTGATCGGCGAGCCGACTCACAGGCTACCGCAAGGCCGACGATGCACGGACCGGCCGCCCTGTATGTACCCGGCGGCGCTGATAATCCGTTGCTACGGCTGCGGTTCGTCTGATTTAAATTTCGGACGGTTTAGCAAAGGAGGTGTAGGTTTTTTGTCCCAGCGGAGCGGAATGACCCAGGTAATCGGCGATGGAAACGGCGCTCAAACAGTAATCATGCATGATCTCTTCCCGGGTGCCGTGTGGAATGGACTCCTCGGGGAAAGCGAAAGTTTTTAAGTGTCGTCCCGCAATTCTATCCGGAAGATTCAATAAGACATACGCGCTGGCACTGCTGTGAATGTACGAATCCTCGATCATAATAAAATGCTCACAGGATTCCAGAGTCTCGACCAGTGCGTCAAAATCCAGCGGCCGAATCCAGCGCAGACCCACCACCGTGGACAGAATACCGAAACGATTGCGCATGAGCTTTTCCAGCTCCAGACCGGTTTCCCAGGTAATACCGGGACATACAATCGCCAGGTCCTTGCCCTGCCCGCTGATGACCGGCTTAATGGAAGTGATATCCGGAAGAGCGGCCAGCCCGCTTTTATCGCAAGACGCCTTGGGAAAACGCACTGCAATGGGTCCCTCTTCATAGTTCTCCATATACTCGAGCATCGCTTTCAATTCGGCGCCATCCGCGGGAGCATACAATCGCACATTGGGCACCGACAGCAGTACGCCCATATCATACAGGCCCTGATGGGTCTCACCGTCGGGTCCCAC
>JAGRMX010000011.1 GCA_020441025.1 Leptospiraceae bacterium | reverse complement strand
GTTCGACTTCCGGGCCGGCAACGGAAGTCAGAGCAGCCGGGTTCGGAAGGGTCGTGGCTTCCCGGGTTGCGCGATTTTCCGGCGAAGCTGTCGATGCGGCTGATAGCCCACCCTGTCCGCTCTGCCCCAGCGCGGTCACCCGGGCGATGCGACCGTACCCGTCCGATTCAATTAAATTTCCTTCCGGTTGCTCTTCCGGTAAGAATGTTTCCGAGGTAGCGTCGACGGTACTCACATCCAGAAGAGCATCATCAAAATCCGCACCGTCTTCATCCGGATATCGGCCAGGCAGACGGTTCGACTCATCAGCCTGTTCTCCGGATCGGTCGGCGGCCGATTGCTCGGATGGGTGTTCTTCTTCATTACTCAAAACGGGCTACGACCACTACCGTGTTTATTGCGAATGTCGGCTGCGAAGAATGATACATATGATAGGGCAGCTTAAAAAACATGACCTGCTCACGTTGCACAATTCCATCCCACAGGACTTACTCTGAAACAACACGGGCGCACCTGACTGTCAAATCCAAATGTTTCCAAAAGATGCGGCATATTGCTTCAAAAAACGATTGTTTCGCCCCGATTACATTTCATGGGAATATAAAATGCCCTGAATCCTGCATTATCTGAAGGGCAATGTGAAACGATCGGATTTACAACGCGCGAAAGTTTTGTAGTGCCATTGTTTCAACGAGCCGCATCTTCCTCACAGTGCCGAACGGCTCGCTCCAGTGATGTGGCATAACTGCCCCCGAATATGTTCACATGCACCAGCAGGGGATAAATCTGCCAATAGGGAATGCGGTGCACCAGGCCGGGTGTCATTCCAATTTCCAGGCTGATGCGCTCCATCTGTTGTAAACTCAGAGGACTGCCGAACAGATCCAGCATGGCCAGGTCCTGCTCCGGATGCCCCCATGCAATGGATGGATCGATCAGCAGCATTCGGCCATCGGAAGCCGACAGCACATTCCCCGACCATAGATCGCCATGAATCAAACGGGGGCCGATAGAAGCCAGATTCCACCGGGCCGCGCAATGGTATACCACCGATTCCAGACGACGCTCCAGAGCGTCCGACAATCGCCCTTTTTTTCGGGCCAGTGCAAACTGAGGCTGAATTCGCGCGCGCCACCAGAAATCGGCAAAATGTTCGTACCAACCGTTCGGTTGATGCAGAGTGCCGATGAAATTCTCTTCGGCCCAGCCATAGCGATCGTTGCCATGTGCATACAGTTGCATTAAGTCATGCATCAAACGATCCCCATCGCCGCGACCACGCTCGATAAACCGCATGAAAATGGCCGCCTGACCGTTACCTGCGGCATACCCATAACAATGTGGTACCGGACCGCCATGTTTTTGCAATTCTATGAGTGCGTCACTTTCCGTGCGCGCCATGTTTTCGGAGGCCACCAGCTTGACAGCCAGATCCAACCGTTCCGCAACCGGGTTCGATTCTCCGGCATCCAGCTCAACTCGCAGACGATACAGTGGAAAGAGACTTTGCGAATGATATTGCAGTTCCCGGATGCGGGCGTTGCGCAATGATTCAACTTTTGAAAGCAAGGCCGCGATGGATTGTTCTGATACTGACATGCTACGACTCAGGCCACCGCAGTCACCGACAGATTATGCTCCAGACAGTCGTTGCCAAAGATGTCCAGGCACAGGTCTCGAACAACCGCTTCTTTTGTAAACAGTACAATCTGCCAGTTGGATTGCCGCTGGAAGTCATATAGATAACGAATGCATTGTTCCGTTCGCCCCGCATCCAGCGTTAAAAAGGGATCATCCAGTACCAGGAACCCGGGTGATTCCGGTCGGTTCCAGGAACGCATCGCCAGTCCGATCCGCAGAGCCAAAACCAGAGCGTCGCGGGTACCGGAAGACAATTGCCGTAGCGATCGATGTTCGCCGCCCGCATCACGCAGACGAAAAATTTCGGAAGAGAGCCCGGCCTGCTCTTCATCCGAACCGGTCACTACATCTTCGCCGCGCTGCAGAATGGAACCGGCAATCCGGCCGACATCCGCCAACAAAGTGTCCAGCATACGCGATTGATCTTCGCCCAACTCGCGGAATAAATCGCGGGCAATGGCCGCCGCCGAACGATCCAGCATGTGGGCGTCAATTTCACGCTGCAATCGCCGTACGCGCTCTTCCAGTTGTATGATTTCACTCACCAATCGGTCGGACGTGGCCTGTACCGCACCGGAATCACTGCCGTGCTCACCCGCCAATCGGCTTTCGGTTCGCATATGCCCGGCCAGATCACTTTGAATCTGCTCGGCCCGGGCTTTTAGTTTTCGAAAAGCCGACTCTTCCAGCGGAGCATCATCGGCCAGAATGCCTTCCGCATCCAGGTTACGCAGGCGACGCTCCAGTTCCGAGCGCAATCGCTCACGCTCGTCGGTCGACTGCACCGCCAGAGATTGGCCCAGTTGCTCCCGTTCGCCAAGCATTTGTTCGTAATGTGTGATCGCCCGCAGATACGCATCCCGATCGACTACGCCCTGCTTCTGCAGCCAATCCGCCATGCGTTGTTTTTGCTCGGCGACCGTTTCACGTTCGGTTTGCATTTCAGCCGTGCGCTGTTGTATCTGAAGTTGTATTTCCGCCAGCGCCTGCTCCTGCGACTCGCGCTTGCGCTCCCATTCATCCAGTTGGTAACGCCGACGTTCCAGGTCCTGCCGCAGCGCCTCCAGCGTATCGCCGTGGGGAGGGGCTTGTTCTATTTGCGCGCTTCGCCATTCCGCCTGGAGCTGTTGCACCAACTGCGATTGATCCGGTGTTTTGCGGCTGAGCGCCCGCCAGACAACGAAGATCAACAGTCCGCCGCCCAGCACGGTTAAAAGCGCGGCGACAATCTGTGGTATCAGAGTGGAAATAGAAAACAACAACGTAACGCCCAAACCCAGCATGCCCAATCCAATTCCGGCCGCCAGTCGCAAGCGGCCGGTGAAACCGGTAGCAGCACTCTGACCGGCCGCAGTGGCAATCGTCTTTAACTGAACGGCAATCAGTTCCTTTACGCGCCGGCTGCCGGTTAGCTGCTTGAGCGTCTCCGTTTTTTGTTCTTCGAGCTTATTCAGCTGATTCATTAAGTCCGCATGCCTGGTGCGGGCCGTTTGAAATTCCGTATTGTGTTTTTGCAATGCGGCGTTGATGGCGTCCAGTTCAGACACGACATTCGTTTGATAAAGCGATTGTTTTCGCAGTTCCTGTTCCAGCCGCTCATATTTATCCAGACGGTGCAAATCGCCAGCCAGTCGTTCGCGCTCACGTTTCATTTCTTCCAGTTGAATTTGCCGTTTGATTTCGGCCTGCGCCTCTTGTAACGTTACGATTTCTTCGCGTACGCGATTCAATTGTTCCGCCTCCCGCTCAATTGTATGCTCGCGGTCGATCAATCGCGCTTTTTCCGCACGCAAGGTCTCCAGACGATTGCCGGCCTCATTCAGCTCATTTTCCTTCTGAAGCAATTCTTTGTTGTGAGTAAGTTTCTTATTATTGGAAGCACGTTGATCCAGCTCCGCGGCTATGCGTCCCGGATCGATATTACCGGAAAACAGGCGAGCTTTCACACGTTGCAGCCAATCCTGTTTATGATCGAAAGCAACACTGACGTCGCCGGAGCGAATGGCATACACGTTCAGATACTCATGATCATCAAATAGCGCCGTCGTCTTGCGGCTTTTGCCGGAACCGGTGGCCGATCCGGATTTACGGCGACCTTTCGTCGCTGCAGCATCGTTCACGACAATGTCCACTGCCAGGTTTTCCCCGTAGCGTTCTTTCAGAATTTTACCGATAGTCTTAGAAGCGGCCGGACGACAGAGTGTGTACAACAGTGCGTCAAACACGGTGGTTTTGCCGGCTTCGTTCGGCCCGTAAAACAGAGTAGTGCGTCTAAATGGAAAACTTTGATTCCGAAATCGTCCGAAGGATTGCAAAAGCAGCTCCTCAATCATAACGCGCCGCCCTCCAGGTGTTTCTTTAATGCCAGCAACCCCAATTCGCGGGCCCGCAACCACTCGACTTCATTCACACTTGATTGCGCCTTCTTTTGCTCCCACAAATTCAAAAATCGTTTTACCATCGGCTCCTGACTCACTCCGTCCAGAACGAGCACCTCATCCGTATTGATTTCCAGCCGGCGCACCTTACCGTTCGCCTGTTCTCTCAACGCGCGCACAGTATCCTGTAACTGCTTCTGATCTTCAACCAGACCGCTCAAATGCGCATCCACCCGATCAGAATACTGAAAGTTTTCGAAAGTTGCGGGCAAAGAATCCGGCAGTCCCCCCTGTAAATCGAGGGGGATGGAAAGTCGCCGAAACTGTCCGGCGCTGTCCAATGGGATCATCTCCGCCCGGAGTTGTATATCAGACTTCAGTTTTGCGGATACATGTACAATACAGCGCGGGCCGCTCTCGCCCTTGCGCCATACCCTGCCGGAACCCGGATAAACAAATAAGGTCCCGTTTCCGTTGAATCCGGCTGCTTGATACGAGCCCCCACCGACCTGCATCCCACGGGAATCGCTTGCTTTTCGCCATTCCATTCGACCGCCATGAATGTGCCCCAGGGCGGCATAGTGTACCTGTTGCTTAATGAATAATTGCGGATCGAGCGGTGCCCCACCCTCTTCTTCACTGGGACCATTATAAGCCATACCGGCCACAATGCCATGGGCCATGGCCAGACGCAATTGGCCCGGAGTTACAGCATGGGCAGGAGTTTCCGACGGATTACAGCCATCCGGCAAGCTTAACAGATCAATATTGTGGTCGCGAATTTCCAGACTGCGCCAACCCTGTTGTTCAATGAGCGTAAGGCCGCCCCAATCATAAGAATGCAACTTACCCGGTCGGGAATAATCGTGATTCCCGGGGATCCAGTACACCGGAAACATGAGTTCGGCCGACATTTTACGTATTTCGGGATTCAGAGCAATCGCGTCCTCGGTCGTATCGAATAGATCGCCCGCAATCAGCATGAAATCAATCTGTCGCTCTGCTGCCCGCTGGAATATTTCCGCGAGTACCGCCAGACTGTAGTCTTGCTCACCGTTCGGACCGGACCGGGCGGTCAGATGCAGATCAGCCATATGAAACCAGTTTAACATGTTCTATTCCTGAGCATTCGAACCCTGTCGGGAGCGTCATTCCATGTATGACGCCAACACATTCAGAGAGTAATATATTACATCAGGGGTGTGACATTATTTCCAGACCAATGCTGATAGGCCCGCGTTCTGGCGCCATTGATTGATCATTTGCCAGGCCGGGCCACAATTGTGCAATATACTCAATATACTGCGGGTTGATTGGCCCGCCTCCCCGGCAACCACACTGACGCGGAGTTCCGACAGAGCAAACATTCCCAGAATCCATAACAGAGCCGGAGCATAATCCGGGTGAGCGGGATTGATTTTAGTCCGTAAAAATGGTCGCAGAGAATCCAGATGGGCGATCATGTCGGTACGCTTCTCCGCATCGATAACCTGTGGCAACAATCGAGCCGCTTCCAGTACCAGGCGAATGCGCAGACGTTCCAGAGCGGCGGATCGATTGCGTACGGACTCCCGAAACTCGGATCCCTCCGCACGAATTCCGGTGGCCAGATGTTCCAATCGCACTCCGGTACGCACCCGATTGCGATGCTGCCCACCCGGACCTGAACCCTGAAAGGATGTCTGCTTACAAAACTTCCCCGCCAAATCCCCCGGAGGCAATTTCAGGTCCGCAATAACCTGGACAATCAGGTCCATATCCATTGGAATCCGTCAAAACTTAACGCCCAATCCCATGCGCCAACCGGTGGTGAAATGATTGTTACCCGGTCGAGTAGCGTCATCGAAAGATTGGATTTGAGTTGCATGCAATTCACCCAGAACGTACAGTTCCTCGCTCAGAAAGATACGCATACCGGCGGAAAGGCTAATTCTTAAGAATAGTTTACTATTCACGGTTTCGAGACCGGGGCCGATACTGAAGCGCGCAAAAGGATCAAACATAGAACGCTGAATAAAATGATAGGAAATATGTCCGTTGATGGCATAATAAGAAAGGTACGGATCGATTTGAGCGTTCGTAACCAGCGGTCCGTACACCAGTATCGCACGCAGTAAGGAGGGACTGGTCAGCGCGGAATCCACAAGATTATTATCCGGGTCGGAAGTAACGCGTACGTTTTCCAGTCGCAACCAATCCGCCGAAAGTCCCGCACCCAGACTGAAAGAGTCGGTCCAGCCATATTCGAAATCGACGGCCGCTTCTCTTGATTTAAGCTCCGGTTGCGAACCGGCCAGATTGACCCATAACAATTGCTTGTAAAATGGATCGGAAGCGAGATTTGCATTGGTACTGTTCACTAACGATGGCAATAAAATGTACGGATAGACTTCTTCCGCCGGTCGATAGTATTTTTCAGTGGTGTGTTGTACACTGCCGGCCTGATAAAATGGTCGGCCATATTTCACATCTATAAAAAACGTACCCGACGCATAACCAGGATTCGCTAAAATGTTCTGAAGCGGAAGCAGCCACACTATGAATACCGGCAGCAGGATTGTGTATCGATAAATCCATGAGATGCGTATCTTGCTCATCTTCCTTCCACTTTATGAATAAATTTAAGCAGGTGAAAGACGGCCAGATGCGCGGTATACAAACGCACACGGTCCCGGTCCAACGGTAGATTCAGCTGATGGACTTCACCCTCACCACCTTGATGAGCGCACGCCAGGAATACTGTACCTACGGGTTTGCTCTCCGTGCCGCCCCCCGGCCCCGCAATTCCGGTGACAGCCACACTGTAGTCGCATTCCAGCGCCGACAGAGCACCGCGTGCCATGGCCTGCGCGCATTCCCTGCTCACGGCTCCCTGATTCTGCAAAGTATCTTCCGTTACTCCCAGAAGTCGTTGCTTGGCGGTATTGCTATATGTAACCAGACTTCCGCGAAAGAATGTGCTGCTACCGGGCCGATCGGTCAACAGTTTCCCGATCAATCCTCCGGTACACGATTCAGCCGCTCCAATTTGCCACTTGTAGTCCTGCGCTTCCACATGCAGAATATCGATCGCACTGCGTTCCAGATAATTCAAGGGATAAGCATTCCGAACCATGGCAACCAGTTGTTCCAGTTCACTCGCATCATCCGATTCAAAAAACACTTTCAACTGGCCATCGCCCGCGGTGATTCCCCAATGAAAATTGGCGGAAAAATCAAAGTCTTGCGTGATGGGCGCGGCTTCCTCCTCGCTACTCGCCGCATGTCCTCGCGCGGCGCCAAAAAAAGCGCCCTGAAAAACCGATTCACCCACACCGTACAGATGAAAGGTGCGACGGGCATGACCGACGTCGGGATAACGCTTTTCCAGTTCCGGTAAAAGCACGTCATCCAACATGCGCAGCATTTCCTGGGGTACTCCCGGCATGGCGGCCACGAATGGACTGCGCGATTGTCCGGACGCATCCGTAAGCGCCACATCCACCAGAATGCCCGGCGCCAATCCGGTTTTGTTTTCAAGCACCAGAGCTCCTTCCAGGGCCCGCACCTGGCGACGGGCCGAATCCTGGTTAAAGCGCCGTTTAAAACGACGGGCGAAAATCTCCAGCTTACGCAACGCATTCGGTTCGGGAATGATGGGTTTGCCGGTCAATTCCGAGAGAACTTCCACCGTATGATCATCATCGGTCGGCCCCAGTCCACCGGTCATAATCAGACCACCCACTTCGGGGCGTTCCAGTACGTGCTGAATTTCACGCAACAGGATTGCACGATCATCCGGCAAAGTGCCGAGCCCCGCAATGGCAAATCCGCGTTCGGCCAGAGCACGAGCAATGGTGGGTGCATTGGTATCAATCGATCGTCCGGAACTCAGTTCGGTTCCCGTGGATAAAATATAAATTGCCGGACGCATAAAGGAAGGACAAGCAATGGCGGTTAGAAGGCAATCGGTTTTTCCGTTCTTTAGTAAGAGACAACTCAAAACCGTTTCGATCGGCTAACCGGCCTGACCTCGTCTTATACGATTCTGAGTATGCCTCGAGCCGTTCAATATAGTTTTAAAACCGTTCTACACCGGTCCGAACGGATTGCCGCCATGGGTATGTGAGCGATCGTTCCAGTTAACCATCCGGAAGAAGTAATCCTGATCGCGCGCTATGAATCGACACACGGCGGCATTATGCAACAGAGCGCGAATACCGGCTTCCGGGGGCAAATCGCAAATGGCGGCCATCATGGCGCGAATAAAGTTCCCGTGTGAAATTACCACCGTCCGATGTTCCCCCGCAAAAGGTGTGGGAATCAATGTTTTCCAGTGATCCAGAAACTCACGCGCCCGATCCACCACTTCCAGCATATTCTCGCCACCGGGATAACGCATTGCCGGGCTTTTGCGAATACGGGTCAGCATATCCGCGTCGATTTCCTGTTGTGTTCGTCCTTCAAAATCGCCGCAATGAATTTCCACCAATCGGTCGTGTACTTCCTCTTGCGGCAAAGCGATTGCACCGGATTCTCGTTCAAAACAATCGCGCAGGATCTGCGAGGTTTCCCGCACGCGACCGAGGGGCGATATAAACCAGCTATCAATCGCGTTCAAATGCGCGGCCATGGTACGTCCCAGAGCCAGCACCTGTGCACGACCTTCCGCCGTAAGCGGTGAATCCTGACGGCCCTGCATACGCCATTCACGATTGAACTCGGTCTCTCCGTGACGAATGAAGATGATATCAAAAAGCATGCCGCTCCATGTTTACGGTATAGCGCATCCTGGCAACTCATACGGAAATTTACTCATCGAATTGTTTGACCGTATATGCTTCCGGACAAGCATGGAGGCAAGTTCGTTTATATGTTCTCAATTCCAGACGCAAATAATCCAGCTTAATCATAATCGGAATACGCAAAATGATCCAACCCCGATACGATGAAATCGAAGCCAGGCTGCAATCCATCCACAGCGTACTGCCCGGGTTGATGACGCTGGTCTGCGAAATGCAAAAACGCGATCTATCAATCGATACCAAGTCCAATCCCATGGATCTGGTCACCAATGCGGATCGGGAAAGTGAACGACACATTCTCGGCATGATTCAACGCGATTTTCCGACGGATGCTATTCTGGCGGAAGAAAGCGGAATATCCGGCGCCGGGCACGAGTCGGCGCTATTTCAGTGGTGCGTGGATCCGATCGACGGAACCATTAATTATGCCCACGGCCTGCCTTTGTTTTCAATATCAATCGGACTTATTCAGGAAGGAGAGCCGGTAGCCGGAGTGGTGGCTATGCCCGCACTCGGAAACGTTTATCAGGGCGTGCTCGGTCGGGGCGCTTTCGTAGATGGACGTCCGCTGAAAGTGCGCGCCAATACGGATATCAACCAATCGTTGTGCGTTACCGGTTTTCCGTACGATCGGCGCGAACGATTGGATCCGCTGGTTTCCGCTTTTCGCAATGTACTGGGCCGCGTGCGGGGCGTTCGGCGAACGGGTTCCGCCGCGTTGGACTTATGCTGGTTGGCCGAAGGGCGATTTGATATTCACTACGAAGTAAGTTTAAATGCCTGGGATGCATGCGCCGGAGCGGTACTGGTGCGCGAAGCGGGCGGTATGCTCACGGATTTTAAAGGTAATCGTTATGTTCCGGGCATGTATCAGATGGCGGCCAGCAATCACCCTGAAGTGCATAAGCAATTACTGGAAGCGTTGCGGCCCATGGCCGACATGCAAGCCTGACACGCCCGGATTTATTTCGCAATTTCAGCGGAAGGGCAGATGTCATTTAACGGACATTGATCGCACAATCTTCGACGGGCGCCGCAATATTTGCGCCCCAGAAAGATTATCAATAGCGCCCAGTCCAACCAGAGTTTGCGGGGAACCGATTTCATCAAATCGCGTTCGATTTTCACCGGATCGGTTTGCGTAGTGAATTCTAAAACACGCGAGATGCGGGCCACATGCGTATCGACCACAATCCCCTCGGATTTGCCGTGCAGCTCATTCAAAACAACATTGGCGGTTTTACGACCGATGCCGGGCATTTTCACCAGTTCATCCAATGTATCCGGAACTTTACCTTTATAATCCGAAACCAGTTGTTTACAAAAAGCCCGAATGCTGCGGGCTTTATTTTTATAAAAACCGGTACTGTAAATCAAACGCTCCAGTTCCTCCGAAGGCGCTTCGTAAAAATCCTGCGGACGTTTGAATACGCGAAACAATTCCGGAGTAACGCGATTCACCTGTTCATCCGTACACTGAGCGCTCAATATAACCGCGATAACCAATTCATGCGGCGATTTAAATTTGAGCGGAGTTTCCACCGGTCCGAATTCTTTGAGCAGACGTCGGTGAATCTGGCGAGCATAAGCCCGTAAATCCGGAACAAACGATTCCGGCGGTTTGCCGGCCCGTTTTTTTGGGGGAGAAGCTGATTTTCTGGATGCGGACGCTTTTTTCCGTCGATCAGACGGCATTGAGTAAACCGATCAGGCCTGTAACTGGCGCAGATCCTGGCCGTATTTCTTCATGAGCGATTTGACTCCCTTTTTGTTCAGAGTCTTCAACATGCGGGCCGATATCCGCAAACGCACCCAACGATTCTCATCCGGCAAATACACGCGCTTGGAAACGAGATTCACTTTGAACTTGCGCCGGGTTTTCACATGGGAGTGTGAAATGTTGTTTCCCGAAGCGGTTTGCTTTCCAGATATCTGACATCTTCTGGCCATAGGACTTGAACATGTATTTTCGGAGGCCGACCGGGTCAACAATTTATTGCCAGGACCGACCCCGCTGCTAAGGCTGTTGCCATGGGAATCATCAAGGACATTGAAAAAGGAGCCGGCGAGATTGTACGGGTCGAAATCTCCGAATTCAAGGGGCAGAAGTATCTCAATATTCGCATCTGGTACACGGACAAAGAGTCGGGCGAGTACAAACCCACGCAGAAGGGAATCGCCATTCGACCGGACCTGTATCCGGATTTGAAGGCCGCCATTCTGGCCGCCGAACAGGAATTGAATGCGCTTACGTCCAACGATTGATTTTCGTTTTCTTCCTTAATAGATAAGTCGATAAGTGTATTAGCCCCGGGATAACCAGGGGTGTGCGTGTTAGCATGAGCGTAGCCACCGGAGAAAATCGCCGTATTCCGCATACCTGTCCCTCCTGTAAGCGGCAGTATCGGGTCGTGGTCCGGGTGGATCTGCTGACCATGCACAGTGCCAATTGCCCGCATTGTGGCCATGCCTCCTACTTTGATAATCGACGTGGCCAACTGGCACCCGCCGATCAGCGACCGCAGCCTTCCTCCGGTCGATCTGTCGGAACTCCGACAGCCCCAAAACCATCATCCAGACCGATTTCAGCGCCTTCAACACCCCAACCCGGCCGATCTGTCGGAACTTCGACACCACCAACACCCCGCTCGGCGACTTCCGGAGCTCCGGCCGCACAAAAGGCCACCGGCAGACCATCCAATGGCCGCTCAGGCGCAACCGTACGGGATTATCGGGGAGTATCCGGAGTCGCCACTACACAGAAAACGACTCCAGGCGCGAAGTTCCGACAGGATGCCGCCCCGAACTCGCCTCGCAAAACTACCGGAATCATATCCTGGTGGTACCAATTCCGTAATCGAATGTTCCAGCAGTATCCCACCGCCGGACGCATCCGCTGGCTGCGCCTGGCAATCCAATTGGGCGCGGCGGGGTTGATTCTGGGGATCAGCGCTTTCCTGCTGCTGGTAGCCAGCATGCATGTACCGGGGCTCTACCTGGCCAATGAAACCGGCCAGTATCTACAAAGACTGAGTGTAGTCAGTCCCAACCGTATTGTGGATCAGAATGGTGAGTTGATAGCCGAGTTGTTTGCCCGCAAAACCGGCGAATTAACGTATGAACAAACGCCGGCCAGCCTGCGAGATAAACTGGTATTCGTAGAAGATGAAGATTTCTATTCGCACGGCGGGGTCGATTGGGGTTCCGTGTTTCGCGCAGCCATTATAAATGTTTTTAGTTTCGGATACTCCCAGGGCGGTTCTACTCTTACCCAACAGCTGGCGCGCATTCTACTGGACGCCCGTGAGAAAACACTCTTTCGAAAATTTCGTGAAACCGCTCTGGCGTACGTCCTGGAAGATAATCTATCCAAACGCGAAATCATAACGGCATACATGAATCACGTTTATCTGGGACATGGTGCCGTCGGTTTTCAAAACGCGGCTCAGTTTTATTTTGAAAAGCCGGTAAATGAGTTGAGCTTCGCGGAAGAGCTCGCGCTGGTCTGTTTACCTTCCGCGCCCGAGCATTATTCTCCGTTGCGTAATCCGGAAAAATTGAAAATCAAAATGGATGCGGTCTATGAGCGGATGGAAGATGAAGACTTTACCGTGCCGCCCCGCTCCGAATATGAACAACAGGTTGTCAGCATGCTGCGGGGCATGAATAAGAGTCCGGGCTCCAGCGCCTTCGGCGAACGGGTGAACGACGCTCCCTGGGTAGCCGAGTTTATTCGACTTAAATTAAAAAATCTGCTGGGCTCCGAATACCAATACGATTCCGGACTGGTTATACATACTACCATTGACGCAAAATTGCAGCGCGCATCTTTACGTGAAACACGCGAATTCATCGCCAAAACGGCACCCAACTTTCCGCCGGTGCGCATGCAGGACGGCAAGGTAATTTATGATGCCGATGTTGCCGAGCAGCTACAGCGCGAATACGCGCAAGTTGCCATCGGTCCCATGTTATTCGGAATGCCCGGACCGGGCGTATCCAGTCGTCCGCTGCTACAGGCGGCCGCCATCGGAATTGATACACGCACGGGTGCCGTACGATTTATGCAGGGCGGCACCCGTTTCAGTGCCGGCAATCAATTGAATCGCACTATCCAGATGCGTCGTCAAACCGGCAGTTCTATCAAACCGGTGGTATATTCGGCCGGAATTGAAAGCGGCAGCATTACCGTGGCTTCCTTACTCGATGATAAACCGATTTTTGTGTCTCAGAGAAATCAGGTTGAGAATGATAAAGACTACTGGTTGCCACACAATTACAGCGGTGTGTACGAAGGTCAGATCAGCGTACGCGAAGCATTGATGAAATCGCAGAATATACCGGCCATCCGTGTAGCGCGCGCCACCGGACTGCCTCGACTGGGCGAGCAGTTTCAAAAATTCTTTTTTCCATCGGAAGACACTTTTGAAAACCGATTTCGCAGTGATGAGACCGTGGCCATCGGCTCACTTGAAATGAGTCCGCTGGAAATGGCCGCCGGTTTTTCCGCGTTCGGTAATGACGGAATTATTCGACGTCCATATTTAATTGAACGTATTGTATCCGGTGACGGACAAGAAGTGTATTCGTATTCCAATCGAGATGAATTTCAACTGAATATTCCGGCCGAGCGTCGCGTACTGGATCCGGCGGCGGCGCGAGTGATGGTCAGCCTGCTGACCGATTCCGGGAAATACGGCGGAACCGCCCGGGGGGGATTTACTCAGGGACCCATGATCGGCAAAACCGGCACCAGCAACGAATCCCGCGATGCCTGGTTCGTAGGTGCCACGCCGGATGTTACTACCTCCGTGTGGGTGGGATTCGATGAACCCGTGTATTCCATGCGCGGAGGCACCGGGGCCGGGTTGGCCGGCCCGCTATGGGGGCGCATTATGCGGCACGCTCCGCGTACCCGCAATGATTGGCCTTCCACGGCAGGGAATGACGTAATCTATTTAAACATATGTCCGGACTCGGGTTTGCTGGCCACGCCGTACTGCCCTCACAAGAAACGAGAGATTTTCATGCGAGCGCATCAACCGGAAGAACCCTGCGATCGACACACCGCCGAAGGATTGAATCCCACAGGGGAAAACAACTCAACACGCGATTGGTCAATCGATCAAAACGCGGACTTTGAATGACGGTTGAATCGTATTAAATGAATCGCACGTATCCAAACAAACAAATTCTGATACTCGGTTTACTGCTGATTGTAGTAATCTTTAGCGGTCCGTTGATTGCCCGGGATCAATCTCCCGGACGATGGACATTCGAACAGGCTTATAAATACGAAGAGAACTCGCCACAGGTAGCTATTCTATTGTATCAACGTGCGTTGCATCTGGGGCTGGAAAGCGAAATCAAAAGTGCCGCGCGCTGGCGGTTGTTTTATCTGTATCGCAGCACGGGCGATTTCAAGGCGGCCTTTGATATGGGCGCGGCGCTGGGCAATACGTCGCAAATTCGTCGACTGATCGGTGAAACAGAGCAGGAAGCCGCATCATATTTACAGGTTTCGCCCGCGGAGGCACGCAAATTTTACAATGCGGACGCGGCACTGCAACGCCAACGCTCGGGCGAAGTCGCCGGTCGGAACGTAACCGTGTTGCTTGAGTTGCATCGCGCGCATCCCGATCGCCTGCGCCTGCGTCGTGAGATTTTGCGCGCGTTGACCGAAGCACGCCAGACATCCGCGGCTCTACAGATTGTGGATACCTTAACCGGCACCGAACATATATTAGAGAAAGCGGATTTATTCATCAGCCTGGAGCGAACCGCCGCCGCCCGGGAACTATTGCGCGATCTGGCGGCCGACTCCGACGTGCAATTGAGCAATGCGGAAAAAGGCCGTACTCTGTATCTACTGGCCCGCAGTCACCGGGAAGACGAAGATCACCTTACGGCAGCGCGTTATTATCGTTTGGCGGCCCGCTATGCGGAAGCGGCTCAGGCGGTACGGTTACAATCGCTGGCGGCATTCAGCTTATTTCAAGGCGGTCTCGCACCGGCCGCCCTGGGATTAATTCGACATGCGGATGACGGTCGCAATGAGAACATTCACCTGCTGGCATTGATCTTACGCGCGGAAGTGGAAGGCGATCGTCAGGCTTACAATGAACTGCTCGAACAGCGTCCCATACTTCTGGAAAAAAAACGCCAATCCATCACGCCGTATCTTGTAGAGCGGGCCCTGCGGATCATTGAGTAATAGCACCATGTCATCGTTCTATAAACAAAAAAAAACATACTGCTTTCGGTACAACGGGCGCGTATTCATTCTGGCTCTGACCGTGATTGTATCGGGCGGGTTTGCCTGCATCAGTTCAGCGCACGCGATCGAACCGGAAAACCACGCAACCGACGACGAACAAAAGCCCGCTCCCAAAAATGAGACCACCCGCACGGAAGAGCCCGCACCGAAAGAAAACGCGGATCATAATAAACCAGAATCGGAATCCTCCGCGGAAAACGAAAATCCCGAAAATGATTTCAGGGATGAAATAGAAGATCACCCTTCGGAATTGGAAGCCGACGAAGACATGTACTGGGATCGGGATCAGTATCACCTTGTCGGCGCTGAGTTGCGCATCCAGGTTCCGCGCGGCATGTCTCTGATCGTTTTTCGTCATCCGGAAGCGGCCCGATTTCAGGGCTTTGCCAATCAAAATCGACAGACCACGCCGCGCCTGACCGGCGGATTGTTGGCGCCGCCCCAGATAGACGATCTGACCAACATTCTATTGAATCGCTCCGGCAACTACGTAATAGTAATCGTCCCGCGCGCCCAGGCCGATGCGGCCATGCGCAATCTATACGATGTGCGCCGCGTTTTTGATCTGGCGCAGACCCGCATCGCCCAACGACAGTCCGTTTATCGGATTGTGAATATCACCAGCGACGGCGATGACATTTTGCAGGTGGAACTGGAAGGACCGCGCGGACAGGATCCGGCGGGTGATTATATTCGCACCAACGTCACCGATATTACCATCCAGTACCAATAAACAAGCGCACTTTTGCTTGTTTGCGTTCTTCCGATTATTACTTACTTTATGGCAAACACTCTGAGGTTTAACGTGCCCCGTAAAAAATTACAATTCAACGTACACACTGATCTAATTCTGATACTGATGCTTGTGCTTATTAGCACGCCACTATTCATTCCATCCCTAAAAGCCACTCCGTCAGAAGAACCGGCCATTCAGATTGGCAGTACTCTGCGTTACCGGGATTTCAAAGACCAGCATGGTAACTGGCGGCGAATTGATTCCGAGCACAAAAAGATATTGTTCGTAAGTGATATGGACGCCAGTCGCATCGTGCATTCGGTATTCAGTGCAACCGACGCGGATTATATGGATCGCCGGGGCATCGCTCTGATTGCGGATATACACCGCATGCCGGCCATCATCTCCCGGATGATCGCCGTTCCACGCATGCAGGATTATACCTATCGCATTTTACTGATCCGGGATGCCGGACCGGGGTCGGCGTTTCCGTCCCGGACAGGCACCGTCACGATTCTGACCCTGAACGAGTTAACAGTTTCGGCCATAGATTACGCACAGAACGAAGAAGCACTGCGCGCCGCACTCAACATGGAACGTCGCCCGAAATCGGAGTAAGACAAATTGCGAATGCCGAGGAAACGGTTGTTATGATTTACGTAGCCAGCCTCGAATACGATCGAACAACCCTTTCTTTTCGGTAGTAGCCGCGCGCTTTGTAGAGTCACGACGACCGGATTGCGATCCGGAATCGCGCCGAGAACGTCCGTCTCGATTGCGACCGGTGCCTTCACGGTCTCTATCTCGATTCTGTCGTCTACCACCCCGGCGGCGTCGATTTCCGGAAGAACGCTCGCCTCCGGAACCGTCCCGTTCGTTTTGATTCCGATTGGGACGCTCTTCGCGTGATGTGGATTCGGTATTCTGATCGTCCCGACGACCTGATCGCCGACCGCGTCGCCGCCGTCGACGATTGCGATTTCCGTCGTTACCTTCACCCGAACCGCTCTGGTCGTCTCTGGTATTCAAGCGACCCAGCACTGCCGCACGGTCGCGCTCGCGAACGGTCATGCCTTCCAGATCGCGTTCATCGAGCTGCGCCGGAGCTTCATCGCGATTGCGGCGACCACGTCCTTCATTGCTCCGGGTATTGGCCGACTGTTCGTTCGTACTTTCAGAACGCTCTCCTCGACCACGACCACCGCGCCGCCTGCGCCGACCCGAACGGGATCGACCCGACTCGGCGGAATCGTCGTTTTGTTCTTTTGTTTCGGCGGTATCGTCGAATGCATCGGCGCCCCGCGCTTCCCGGAAGGGCTCCACACCCTGCGGGAATTGTAATAATTCGTCTCGCACTTCCATAACCGGTATTTTATGCTCCAGATATTTTTCGATGCGCGGGAGGTTTTCATAATCACTTTCGGAACAAAAAGAAATACTGGTTCCGGATCTACCGGCCCGCGCGGTCCGACCGATCCGATGTACATACGATTCACTATCCTGGGGCAAATCGTAGTTAAAAACATGCGTGATATCTTCTACATCCAACCCACGACTGGCCACATCCGTCGCGACCAGCACCGAATGGCGCCCCAGCTTAAAATCTTTTAAAAGCCGAATGCGCTTCTT
The DNA here is from genome assembly GCA_020441025.1 of Leptospiraceae bacterium. GTDB lineage: Bacteria > Spirochaetota > Leptospiria > Leptospirales > Leptonemataceae > JAGRMX01. The sequence continues at coordinate 4,838 of JAGRMX010000011.1, read as the reverse complement.
TTGATCCAGCAGCGAGGATATCCCGGCGGCGGCTATGCCGTATTTGCGCAACACGTTTGAGATGCGTCGCACGGCCTGTTTATAGTTGGTAAAAACAATCGCCCGGATGTTCTCCTGCTCGCGCATGAGGTTTACCAGATACGGGTCGCGCTCTTCACGTCCCAGGTGCACTATATGCTGATCGATCTTATCGACGGCGACCGTTTCGGATTCGATGCGAACCTCTACCGGATCTTTCATAAAATCCGAGGCCAATCGCATTACGTAATACGAAAGCGTGGCGGAAAAGAGCATACACTGGGCTTCGGTAGGAACATGGCGCATTATGTAACGCACGTCCCGGATAAAACCCATATCAAACATACGGTCCGCTTCATCCAGAACCAGATAGCGCAGTGTTTCGGTTTTGATTTTGCCCTGCTTGATGTAATCGATCAGGCGACCCGGCGTGGCTACGATAACTTCCGGATCTTTAGCCAGCAATTGTTCCTGCTGGCGATATTCGGCGCCGCCGTATACCGGACAGATTTTCGTCGGATGGTGTCGGGTAAGCTTCTCCGCTTCCTCCGCGATTTGCAAACACAGTTCGCGCGTGGGCGTAACGATTAAAGCCGCCGGCCCCGGCAGATTCTTTTCAAATATACCGTGCAGAGCCGGCAACAAAAAGGCGACGGTCTTACCGGTCCCGGTCTGGGAAATACCGGCTATATCGCGTCCATTTAAGCCCGGAGTTAGACATTGCTCCTGAATAGTAGTCAGATCCTCAAAGCCCATGTCTTCTATGGCTTTGAGTAGATCGGGATGTACCTGAATTTCTTTAAATTTCACCTGATGTATGACATCCAGCGTGCCCCCGCGCTGTCAATTCCTATCAGGTCGGCCCGGCCCAGAGTCCCAGCACATTGACAAAAGCCATCAGAAAGATCCATCCCACACAAAAGAAGCCGCATAGAACCAGGGGCGAAAACCATGCTACTAAGGCCCGTCCGGTATTCTGGCCATACCAGCGCCTAAAACCCAGCACACTGATAACACCGTCCCAACCGGCTCCCACCGCAAACACAATCAATCCCAGAAACAGGTAAAAGCCATACGATTGGGGATTCATATCCGGACCGGGCATGACGGGAAAAAAAGCGCCTATAATCCCAGTCAGGGCGGTTAAAACCGCCAATGGAATCACGGCATACAACGCTACGGCCTGGGTGGCCGCCAGACTGCTCTCTTTCTCGCCAAACACGCGCATGGTGATATGCTGCATTAACCCGATTATGTGCGTGAACAATAGCCAGAACACCGGAAAAAACATCTGGTTCCAGGGCGATTGGGGCACCGGTCCCTGAGCCAAACCGTAATTTTGCATGGCCAATGCCTGTTTTTCCAGCGCACCCAGGTTAACCAGCGTGGCCAGAAAAATCAAAATAGTGGCTATCAGCAGTACAAGCCCCATGCTTTTAAGCGCTTGAAAATATCCGCCCGGCATTTGGACCGTTTCAAAAAATTTTCCCGGGCGCAAAAGGGCCCTATTGATCAGGGCCAACTCATCCGTTAAACTGTATTTCATTTATGATCTCCCGTTTTAAGTTTGATTGGACTGACTTCCGGACACAGATTATTTCACTGAATCAATCACTCGGCCAGTACCCGTTCAATTTCCTGTTTTATTTTTTCGACCGACATTTTTCGCCGGGCGCCTTCATCAAGGACGGCGCGAATGTCCGCATAACGATGTTCTAAACGTGCGAGCATGTCATTAAAAGCCGTCGCCAGTTCGCGAAAACTGTCGTCTCCTTCCCGAACATGAAAAGGCACGATCCGTTCGGGAGCCGCATCGACGTGTTGGATAAAACGATTGTACGGCGCCGCGGCCATGCTCAAGCCACCCATGAATGCCGTATCCATGATGGTCCAACCCCAAACCAGCAGCAGAATGAATTTGAAGCTTATGGACGTGTTGATGAAGTCGCGCACCGATGAGAGCGCGGAAACACCGGCCTGATTCATAAAGATCCAATCTAACAAATCGATTCCAAAAAAAACCAGAAAGATCAAAAGCGTAACCGCCGCGACGGTGACCGACCTTCGAAAAAATTGCGGACTGGATCGGAATAGACTCTGACGACGATTCTTTTGCATCAGCATGGCTTATTCCCCCGCATCGGCCGGGCGCAACCGGGGACCGATCGCCTCTTTCAGTTGCTCCAGAACCGCCGAACGTTGTCCGGCAAGCTGTTGTCGAATTTGATCGCGGCGAATGCCCGCCAGGGTGTTCTTGATCAACTGAATATTGGCATTTTTGCCCAGTCCGTTATCCGCATACAATTCTTCATTGCGTTCATAAAACTCCAGCGCCTCACGATCATCGACTTCCACTCGAAAATTGTTATCATCGTTGCGAATGCGGGTGTACAGATAATACTCGGCAATAGCATGTCGCATGGCGTTTTCCAGAATATACGACGCTTCCGGCGTTTGCAAAATCTCTTCCCTCAGGGCCGCGTATACCAGCAGATCGGTTTCGTACTGATCGCGTACGAATTGATCATACAACTCGCCGTTGTTCAGCAGAGGCTCCGCGCCGGCATCGCCCCAGGTATAACGGGCAAGGATGGGATACAACAGACTCAGGTGTTGCCGGTCGACATAGTACTGAGCAATATTATATTTCCAGTCGTTGGCCGGATCGTTGAAGCGCGCGAAGTAGTTCTCGGCCCAACCGCGCAAATTCTCCGGCTCCGGATTGCGCATAATCACGACAAACGAAAGCACGAGACCGATGAGAAAAACAAAGTAAACCTTACGTTTGTGATTGTGAGCGAATCGCCGGAATTTTTCCCAGGCGCTATCCGCTTCGCCGTGAAAATACGGATCGGAATACATCGCATGCGGATCTTCTACCGGCACATCTTCCTGCTCCGCATCGGAATCATCCGAGTCGGTGGCCGCGGGTAATTCCCGATTAACGCTCCTGCGTTTTTTCTTTTCATTTTCATTCTCACTCATTTCCATACTCCGTTGCACCGGATGTTTCATTCTACGGGCGCAATTCCCCGACTATCAACCGCTGCCGCCGGCATCGACTCCGGTTTTGATTCGATAAAACAGATAAGAAGCGAAGGGCACCATTACCAGGCTCACAAACAGCGAGAACGTAAGGCCGAAACTGACGGTTATAGCCAGCGGTCGCCACAGACCGGAACCTTCGCTGTAATCCACCACCATGGGTAACATACCGCATATGGTGGTAAGGGTGGTCATGAAGATCGGCCGCAGTCGCATGGAGGCCGAACGCAACAGAGGAGCGATCAGAGCGGTCTTGCGTCTTTGTGTGTCCCGCAAACGTTGATTGATGGTACTCACTACCAGAATGGCATTGTTAACGACTATACCGCCGAGCATAATCAAACCGATGTACACGCTCATGTTCAATGCCATGCGGGTCAGTGCCAGCAGGAACAGAACGCCGGTTATGGTCAGCGGAACGGTTATCAATATTATCAGAGGCTGGCTGAACGATTCGAATAGAGCGCCCAGCAATAAATAAATGATTAAAATGGAAAGCGCGATGGCCACCAACATCTGACGTTGATTCTCTTTCAGCTTGCGGTATTCGTCGCCGAACGCGTAAATCGTATCGCCGGGGAATTGCACTTCGCGAAACAGCTCTTCGACATCCAGCGCTACCTCGTCAATCGAGCGATCCCGTATTTTTAGCGTAATCATAACCGACTTACGCTTGTTTTTACGCCAGATGCGCGTTTCACCTTCGCCCTCGGTAAAATTTACAATGGAACTGAGCGGCAAGCTGCGTCCGGGCAAAGGCAACATCAATCCGCGCACTTCATCGGGCGTATCCACATACTCTTCTTCCGCCCGAAAGCGTACATCCACCTCGCGCTCCCGATCATAGAACTTGGTGATCACGGCGCCAGCCAGTAACTGACGGAGAGTCGAGCCTACCTCGGTTACGGTGGTTTCATTCATGGCCAGTTTGGCTCGGCGCGGTATCAAAACCATGTCGGTTTTCGATTCGCGAAAGCGTAATACGGCCTGCTCGATACCTTCCACACGCCCCTGAATGCGAGTAGACATTTCCCGGGCGAAGGTCTTCATTTCGGGAATGTTATCCCCGTAAAACTCGATATCCAGTTCGCGACTGCCGCCGGTTTCAGCGGCCACGTTATAATATACGAAAGCTTCTTCAATGGAATCGGTCAATTGGCGCAACTCGGCAATAATGTCTTCCGTGGAGCGCCCGCGTCGATACTCCGGATCGGTTTTTAAGTTCAGCGTAGCATGCCACTTCTCTACTTTGGCGTTCACTTCGGCGACCGCCGGATGTTTGCTTAACATTACCTCAATTTCATTTAAGATCTCTTGAGTGCGTTGCAGGTGAGTGCCCGTTTCCAGATCGACCGAGGCTTCAATGTCACCCGAGTCCAGCGGGCTGGTATATTCTTTGCGGATGGTGCGAAATAGCAACGGAGTGAGGGCCAACAGCAGAATCGGAATACCGAACGAATATGCGATATTGTAAAACACCGGACGTGATTTTATGCGATACAATTTACCGAAACGATCTAACGACAGGTGTTCGCGCCGGGGTACTTTTTGACGCACATACTCTAACAGCCGATTCCAGCGTGTTATGCGACTATCCGGGCCGTCATCCGCGCCGCGCTTGCTTTCCCTGAACGCGATTTTCTCGCGTACAAATGCGAACAACCCGAACGCACGGCGCTGTAAATACGATAGCGCGGAACGCACGGTCATTGACAGCGCATCAAGCCGGCGCACGAATAAATACAGGCTGCCTGCGTCCGGCCCCGCGTTGCGGG
>JAGRMX010000119.1 GCA_020441025.1 Leptospiraceae bacterium | reverse complement strand
ATTCCACCGGTGGGAAACTATCTGGTCAAACAGGTGTGTCAGATGCTGGGCGTCGGCATTGATTCCAATTCCACCGGTGATCGACAGCCCACGCTACGAACCCGGTCCCTCGGGCGTTCCTGAAAGCGATTCCCGGGACCGTACGCATAAAATCGAGTGAACCAACCGGTAATACCGCCCCTCTAACAGGTTGTTGAAAAACAGCCTGCTGATAGTCTGTCTGCAAGTCTTATCCGATTGATTGTCAACCAGGGCCACCGCCTTTGTGCCCTGTACGCATTAAGGGCGGGCGACCGACGCGGGGCGCGATCGTTTTTTGCTTTATCAGGAATTCCAGCGAGTGAGAGTACGTCCATGTTCGCATATCTAAAGTCCTATCGCCGGGCGGGATTGATCGCTCTGGTGCTGGCCCTGACGCTGTTGGCCGGAGAAATCAGCTCCCAGAACGGCTTCCAGGTTTCACCGGTGCAGGCCCGGCCGCCTCAGAGTCTGGCCGGCGTACATCATCGCGACCTGCCCAACGAACGCAAAATCAATATCCCCGGACTCAAGGCGATTCTGCTGGGAGCGCCTATCGATGGTGATCGAGGACAGTGGACCCTTTCTGAAATTGAGAACTTGAAAAAGGCCGCCGCCGAATTGCGTCGCAACGGCGTTACGGTTTATGAATTCTATACGCCCAGCAACGAATGGGATCGCATCAAACAGGTGTCCCGGGGCGCGCACTTTTTATTGTATCGCGGACATGGCGTGTATGACGGCTCCACTCCGCCGCGCTGGGTGGGCGGTTTCAGTTTAAAAAATAAGTTCGTCTCATCGGAAGACATCAAGGCCGAATTGGACCTGGCTCCCGGCGCCATTGTCATGTTGTACGGCTGCTTTACCGCGGGCAACGCGGGCTTTGATATAGGTAAAATCAATCAGACCGAGGCCGATCGGCGCGTGGCCATGTATTCTAAACCTTTCATGGACGAAGGTTACTCGGGCTATTTTGCCAACTGGTATGGAGACGCCTTTCAGCATTTTATAGCGCATCTCTTTTCGGGTAAAACCCTTGGCGAAACCTATCGAGCGTATCGCGATTTTAATTCTTCAACGGTGAAGTACGATCGGCATCCCGATTATCCCCAGCAGGTCATGTGGATTGACCATGATGATTGGGATTCGGGACGCGCGTATAATTATGCTTTCGTGGGCAATCCGGATAAAACGCTCATCGATCTATTCGGCGGGAGCAATGTCCCTGATAACGGCAACAATGATGTGAACGTATCGCCCGAGGTGGCCGATGACCTGGCCGAGGAAATGATTCGCACCATCTATGCCGATAAAGCCGATGATGCCGTAGTGCTGCTGGAAAGGGGCGCCAATCCCAACTTTGCCATTAAGGGTTGGACCGTTCTGTCCTATGCGGTGTACAAAAACCAACCCACGGTGGTAGCGGCCCTGATCGCGCGCAATGCAAATGTGAATGCGGTGCTACCGGACGGCTATACCGCGCGCAGTCTGGCCGAGCGATTAAACTACACCCGCATTGTGCAATTACTGGAAAACGCCGGCGCGGAACGACGGCCGGCTCATCGCTCCATGCAGGCGCCCGAACTGCCCGGACCGCAGTAGTTTATTCCGACGTCGGCCAATCGAAGCGGCGGGCCGGATAGGTATCGACCATGTAATAGGCCCGCAGCGTTTTCGGAACCTGGACATCATCCCTTAACGGCAACTCAATCGAAGTTACGTAACCGTCGGTATCGCTTTCAATGCGCATGCCCCGGGCGTACGCTGCCGGTAAAAAGCGACCGGTCTCGGCGTTTATTAAAAGCAATCCAACCACGTGATCCTCGGCTTTGATTCGGCCGTTTTGAACGGTCAGACGAGCCTGTTTGGCTGCCGGATCGACGGTCAATTGCACATTACCCACCGCAGCGGTTGGTCCACGCACCTGTCCGGTATGCCAGCGGTCCGCATTGGCTCCGCCGAATACCGGCATGTGGCCGGTCCAGAAATCGGTCATGCCCATGATTTTCAAAAACTTACCGTAGAATTCCAATTCATCACCCAGCACCAACGCGTTCAATTCCGGGCGTCGTTCAATGGCGCCGGTTGTCGGGTCGACCCGGGTAGACAGTCGATAGGCAGCAAAGGGCATGTCCCATGAACCGATGAAGCTCAAAAGAAACGGAGTGTAAGCATGCATGCTCAACAGGCCGTTGGCGTAATCGGCATTGAGCGCAAAACGATCTTTCAATTCGGGCGCAACTACCGTTTCTCCCGTGGCTTCATCCAGTTTGCCGGGAATTACCCAGAGTACCGCCCGGTGTCCGTCGCTTTCCACAAAACCGGCCAGATAATGCAGGGAGTCGAATCCAATTTGATTCCAGGAAGGCAGCATGGTCGGATTGGGCGCCGCCAGACGACTGATCTCGATCACGCCGGCCGGTTCACCGGCATTCCGCGCGACACGGTAAGGGAGATCGCCCGCAATGCTCCCGGCGTCATTTAACTGAAATGTAAATGTTTGATCAAAGGCTGCGCCCGTATCGCCGCCATAAAACTTCAGTCCAAAGCGCGATTGATCTACGATTATATGACCCCGGATGCGAACGCGGACTTCCCCGGAAGTTTCCGAGGCCCCGTCCGAATCGGAATCCATAACTGTCGGCCAGAATTCCTGTGGAATAATGGATACGAACCGCTTATGCGCCGCGAGCAAAACCAATGGTTCGTCGATGCTATAGGCTGAGTTTAAATTTTCAGCCGATGATCCGGACATATCGGCGCTATCCGTTCGCTCCGCCGGATCGATGGCTATGTCGGTTCCGTTGACGGATATTTGCAGCGTATCCGGATCTATGGCGGAGAGCACCGTATCGCCCGCGTGTCGTACGAACAAACTGAATGTGATCGGTTGATTGGCGTCGATTTGTTCGGGCGCTTCCGGTTGCAGACTGCCGAACGGTCCGGTCCATACCAGAAAGATGCCTTCGTCCGGTAAAATTTCGCCGGGTCCCTGGATGGCGCGCGGATCATTGCGACCGGCTACACTTAACGGATAATCGTACGGAATAAAGAATATTTCGCCGCTTTCTCCGGCAATGTAGATGCCGTCGAATCCCAATCCGGGCGAAGCGTTCATATCATTGCGCACGTCGGAAATGCATTGGTAGGCCCAGCGCAGCGTACCATCGGGATTGATGGCGAACAATTTGCCTTCCCCCGAGCCCACATAAATGACGCCGTTGCCGTCGATGGCCGGTGAGGACCGAATCGGTTCGAGCGTATCATAAGCCCATAAGATGTGGCCGTCTTCCGGATGCAGGGCGTATACGGTACCGTCCGCCGACGGCTGGATAATGGTACCGTCGGCCTGTTGCGCGGGACTGGCGTAGATATGGTCGCGGGTGCCCGTTTGCCAGAGTTCTTTACCCGAATCCTGGGCATACGCGCGCACAATTCCGTCGAAGCCGCCCACAATCACCGCGGCGTTTTCTTTTTCGGATGTAAGCAGGGGGGAACCCGAATTGGAGCCCAGGCCGCCCGACACCCATTCGTTTTCTCCGGTTTGGGTATTAAACGCGAAGACATTTTGAAAGGCCACGAATTGAGAGCCGGAAAACATGCGATTGGTTCTGGTATTCACTGCGGGCAGCGACCAGTTCATTTCATTGGAAACGAATACGATTTCGCGCTCGCCGGTGTCTCGATTGAGCGCGTAAGTCAGATAATTATCATTGGGGGCGATGATCTGTCCCCCGGGTAGCATGCCCATGTTACCCTCGAACCAGTTCACGTTATAAGTCTGCAATCCGTATTCGGCCTGCACCGCTTCCACGGAATGGGCCGCGGATTTCCAGATCATGGTTCCGGTACGACGATTGAGGGCGTAAACGTGCGCATCGCCCGAACCGAAATACACGCGACCGGTATCATCCAGCAGGGCGGCGGAATCGATGATTTCACCCGTGGCAAACTTCCACTTCAAACGTCCATTACGATCGATGGCGTAAAAATATTGATCGGCCGAACCGATGTAGACCGTGCCCTCCGCATCGATGACCGGTGAGCTGAATATGCCTTTGCCGGTCTGGAAAACCCACGGACGACCGCCCGCGGTGTCGGTCGGTTTGTATGCGGTCCGCCCGGTCTGTTGGCTGTTGTTGCGAAATCGGGGCCAGGGACTGGATCGATCCAGCGGCACGCGATATTCAAATGTACCGTTGGTAAAAGCAATCCCATTGTCGGGCTGCAAATCATACGAACCGAACGGAATGGTGCGCACAACGTAAACGATCAGGCCGAGGGTAACGCATATCAGTATTCCGTATAAAAACCATTTACGGCGATTGGTTTGGGCCATGCGAATCTCCTGGGATGGAATGTGCAAAAAGTTTAAGAAATTTTATATCAAATCGTTCTAATTCAGAGTGTACGCAGTTTTCAGTTAACCTGTCTGAGATGTAAACGAAATTAACTTACATCGATCGGGGGCGCAATTGTTCGTTTACTTTCATCGAGCCTTGCCCGTAAACCGCAAATACTCTACGGAATTCCAATGAGAAACGATAGCAGAGAGAAAATGATCTGCATCAGGCCGCCATACCATGTCCGGCGCTTTCTGCGAAAAAAACCGGAAGTTCAATCGTCACGCCGTCCAGGATGCGAGGAGCCGCCCGGGGAGGATGACAAATCTCATATACCCCTGGGGATTATTTGCTTGAGATGCTTTGAAAAAATGTTACGCTGGTTGTATTATGCCGCAATACAGCGCTGACGAAGTGCTCCAGTTTGCCATCCGCATCGAACAAACCGGGGGGGATTTTTATCGACGCCTGGCCGAACGGCATCGGGAAAACCGACGGCTGTACGACTTTTTTACATATCTGGCAAAAGAAGAGGAACAGCACGAAGACGTGTTTGCCGATCTGGTGCGCTACATGAATTATGAGCCGGCCGAGCAATACAACGCCGAGTACTTTGCCTATTTGCGCACCCAGGCCGATAACATTATCTTCGCCGAAGAAAAATTGAACGATGCCGGTCTGATCGATAACGTATCGCAGGCGTTAGAGTTTGCCATGCGTCGGGAGCAGGACAGCATTAATTACTACGCGGAAATGAAGAATTTTGTGCATCCGGACGGTCATGCGAAGCTGGATGCCATCATTGCGGAAGAGCGACGGCATTACCAGGAATTGTACGCCATGCGCGAGCAGGTGAAGGCCTGAAGACCGGTTCTTTGCGGGCATTATGATAGGACCACTCCGTGGTTGAGTGAAATAGGATGAATCAAACAGCCGGCAGTCTACGCATGATCATTGTGATGGGTGGCATTGGAGTCATTTCCGGCATTCTGATTGTACTGGTATATCAATACACCTTGCCTATCATAAAGCGGAATCGAGCGGAGGCGCTGCAAACTTCCATATTGCGAGTCGTGCCGGGCGCTACATCGAGCAAGATTTTCCAGATCGATTCCTCGGGAACGGTGGTACCGTTTAATGAAAAAGATGAACGCAGTCTGCGATTGTACGGTGCCTATAACGCCGCCGGCCAATTGAAAGGCGTGGCGGTGGAAGCCCGCGGCCAGGGTTTTCAGGATGTGATTCATATTCTGTATGGTTATGATCCGGAGCAACAGGCGGTAGTGGGTATGCAGGTGCTGGAAAGTCGTGAGACACCCGGGTTGGGCGACAAAATCGAAAAAGACGCCGACTTTGTGCGCAACTTTGAAGCGCTCAGCGTGGTGCCCGGCGATGATGGACGACCAGAGCATCCGGTGACAATGGTTAAAAACGGAAAAAAAACCGATCCCTGGCAGGTAGAAGCTATCACCGGCGCCACCATTTCCTCCCGTGCCATTGCCAATATTCTGCGCGCAAGCACCGATCAAAATTTACCGGTTATCTTAAATACTTTGCCGCATATGCGGACGGAGGCCGGGCAGTGAGTGAAATGACCGTGTCATCTACCGGCGGGAATGCTCTGCCGTCATCCGGCACTGCCGTTCATTTTTCACCGGCCGCGGAAGCACCAGGCCGGGATGTCGGTCCGCCCGCCATGGATACCTTCTTAAAGGGATTATGGAAAGAGAATCCTGTGTTTGTGCAGGTACTGGGCATGTGTCCGGTTCTGGCGGTAACCAACTCGGTTATCAACTCGCTTACCATGGGATTGGCCACCACCTTTGTACTGGTCATGTCCGGTATTATCGTTTCGTTGCTGCGGCGCTGGATTCCGAAACAGGTGCGTATTGCCACGTACATTCTGATCATCGCCACGTTTGTGACCATCGCCGATTATGTGATACAGGCCGTCAGCCTGGAAGTGCATAAGAGTCTGGGCGCCTTTATTTCATTGATTGTGGTCAACTGCATCATTCTCGGGCGCGCGGAAGCCTTCGCTTCGCGCAACACTTTGTTTAAATCGATACTGGACGCGCTGGGAATGGGATTGGGCTTCACCTTCGCCGTGCTGTGTCTGGGCGTGGTGCGCGAAGTGCTGGGCAACGGCAGTTTTGCCGGATTCGATTTGTTCGGCCCCGCATTTGAACCCTGGATTATTATGATTCTTCCGGGGGGCGCCTTTTTCGTGATGGGCGGATGGCTGTTATTATTCAACTGGTTGCGTTCTCGAAAGAAAACCGTCGTTGCGGGCGGAGCGGTGAGCTGAAGGCAGTGATAGGATAGTGACAATGGTAACCGAATCGCCTGGCTTTATATTTCTGAATGCGTGTCTGATCAACAACTTCGTGCTCAGTACGTTTCTGGGAATCTGTCCCTTTCTGGGTGTGTCCGGAAAGGTGGCCACCGCCGGACGGATGGGCGTGGCGGTTTCGTTTGTGATGTTCATCGCTTCGGTGTGCGCCTACGGCATCCATCTGTTTCTGGTGCTGATTGAAGCGCCCTACTTGCAATTGATATCGTTCATTGTGGTGATTGCTTCGACCGTACAGCTGGTGGAGATGTTCATCAAGCGATTCAGTCCGGCTTTGTTTCGGGCGCTGGGTATTTTTCTCCCGTTGATTACTACAAACTGCGCCATTCTGGGAGTGGCGTTATTTCAAACCGCACGCAATTATGATTTCATACAATCGCTGGCGTTCGCACTGGGAGCCGGAGCGGGCTTCAGTCTGGCACTGTTGATCATGTCCGGTTTGCGCGAAGAGCTGGATCTGGCGGAGCCGCCCAATGTGGTCAAAGGCACGGCCATTGCGCTGTTCATTGCCGGCATTCTCTCTCTGGCCTTTATGGGATTTGCCGGACTGGGAGGACAACAATAATCGGTTTTACTGATCGGTCGGAATTCGTCCGTAAAAATGTACGGCCTTAATTAAGTTCTATTGAAATAAAGTTAAGTCATATGAACATCATTCTGCAAATATTATTCACGGCACTGGCCATCAGCGGACTGCTGGGCGTCTGGTTGTTGGTCCAGAAGCTGGCGGCGTCCGGATCTACCGACCGGTTTGAAGCCGGAACGGGCGACGTCGCCGATGCGGCCGGGCAAAACAATACCGAATGCGACCAACTGGCTCTGCGCGGCTTTACCTGTGCTGGTTGTACCTGTGGACGAACAATACCGGAATTGTCTGGAGGAAGACAATGAGATTGAGTGATTATGATACGGGCCATCAAATGCAGGCCCGGGTTATGGAAAGCGATCGGATTACACCGGAAGGTTCCGGCGACGAGGTGCGTCACCTGGTGCTCCGGGTTCATCGATCGCCGGATCGATTTGAAGCCGGTCAGAGCGTGGGCGTGGCGGTGCCGGGTCCGCATGCGGGCGGACATGAGGTGCATTTTCGATTGTACTCGATTGCCGGAGTCAGTCGCGGTTCGAGTCCGGAAGAGAGCGATCTGGAACTGTGCGTGAAGCGTTGTTTTTACGTCGATGAGTTCAACGGCGAACAGTACAGCGGCATCGCCTCCAATTATCTATGCGATCTGAAAGCCGGCGATCAAATCACCCTGTCGGGTCCCTTTGAGAATGCGTTTCGCATCCCGCCCGATCCATCCGCCAATCTGTTGTTGATCGGAATGGGAACCGGCATCGCGCCCTTCCGCGCGCTGATTCGACATATCTACACCAAGCTGGGCGGCTGGGTCGGCAAGGTGCGCTTGTTTTATGGAGCGCGCACCGGTCTGGAATTGTTGTACATGAATGATAAGCGCGACGACTTAAAGCATTATTATGACCAAACCACCTTCAAGGCCTTTGAAGCGGTGAGTCCCCGTCCGCACATGGAGGATCCCATTCCGTTCGAGGATTTGATTCGAAACAATCAGGCGGAAGTGCGGGAATTGATCGAAGACCCGGCCACTTTCGTGTACGTGGCCGGCCTGGAAAAAATGATCGAACCGCTGGATAAAGCTTTTATCGATATGTTTGGTTCCGAGCAGGAGTGGCGACGTCGACGTCGGGAACTGGAATCCCAGCGCCGCTGGGTGGAGTTGATTTATTGATTGAGGGTCCCCGAAGCGAGGATCGGAATGAGAGTGATGCGTGCACGGTGATAGCGATGCAATCAAATACCGGATCGATGCATTCATATTGAAAACAGAGCGTCGGATGAATCTACAATGGAAATCACAGCGGGATTAACAGCGATAGCCGCCATCGGCGGTCTGACGGCGCTGTTGGCGATCGTATTGGTGATCGCCAATCGCAGCCTGTACGTGTTTGAAGATCCGCGCATCGATCAGGTTGAAGGCATGTTGCCCAACAGCAACTGCGGCGCCTGCGGA
>JAGRMX010000118.1 GCA_020441025.1 Leptospiraceae bacterium | reverse complement strand
CAGCATTCGGAAATCAATCACAATGATGCACAACACGAACCCGATTCGAATATTGCTGTCGAAGTTCCCAAAAAAAATACAAGCCCCGACTTCATCATCGCATTGCCTGTCATGGGTGCCGGAGCGCGCAATCAAATCGCGTCCATGCAGAATGAACGCGGCGCAATCAAAATCGAGCAACTCAAGAACATTGCTCCCCTGCTGGAATCAAAAGACGGGCGCATATTACAATCGGCTCGACTTACGGATTCCTATTTGCTTGTTCATGTGCGTGTCACCGAACGATGAACGCTTCGCCGAACGATGAACGCTTCGCCGAACGATAAACGCTTCGCCGAATGATGTATGCTTCGCCGAACGAAATGCGTGTCACCGAATGATACACACGTTACCATTGGTGTGCACGTCGTTAAATAACGAATGCTTTAGCTATTGAATAATGGCGTGGATAGAATCGCAGTTCCCGATCAATCGACGGATCCGTACGGCAATCGCCCCGATCCATTGACCAGTTCCTCAAAGCGCGCCGCCGGCACCGCCTCGGAAAAATAATTGCCCTGTAGAATATTCACGCCCACTTCCAGCAAGCGACTGGCGGTTTGCTTATTCTCCACGCCTTCAGCGACTACATCCAGAGACAGAGCGCGCCCCATGTTTGTAATGGCCTGCACTACCTGTAGTCCTTCATACGTGTCAATGCGACGGACAAAGGACATATCCACTTTGAGTTCATCCACGGGCATTTCATGCAACTGGGAAAGCGTGGAATATCCGGTGCCAAAATCGTCTATCGAAAGTCGAAAGCCGGCGTCATGCAATTGTTGCAGGCGTTGATAGGCAAAATCCACTTCGAGCATGGCGATGCTTTCGGTAATTTCCAGAATTATATCTTCCGGATCATTTCCGTACCGGCGTACCAATCCCGAAATCCAATCCACAAAGCCTTCTTCGAATAACTGTCGCCGGGATATATTCACCGACATCTTGAGTGTCTTGCCCTTTTGCTTGAATTGGCGCTGCATGGTAAGCGATTGTTCCATGATGTGTCGACCGAGTTCTCCGATCAGCCCCATGTTCTCGGCCAGCGGAATAAAAATAGACGGACTGGCGCGCATGCCGCCTTCCTGGCCCGGCCAACGCGCCAGCGCTTCCATACCGATGATTTCATGATCGGCGGCGTTGACTTTAGGCTGGTAATAAACTTGAATGCGTCCGCTGGCAATGGCCGAGCTGAGTTCGCTACGAATTTGTATTTGTTCTTTATAAAAACCGCGTCGCGGAATTCCACCGGCGAATTGAAAGTTGTATTTCCCCTGAGCCTTGGCATATGTCAGGGCCCGATTCGCCTCGCCCATCAACATGTCCGCGTTCAATCCGTCGTCGGGGTACAACGCAAAACCGATGCTATAAAAAATATGTACCGGTCGCTCATCCAGTTGAATGGGCTGATGACAGCGGCTCAGTAATCGTCGGGAAAGCTTATCCAACTCGTCGCGCTCGCTGTACGGCAACATGGCCACGAACTTATCGCCACCCCAGCGATAGAGCGTTTCTCCCGCGCCCAGAATATCACGCAGCCGATCGGCCACCGAAAGTAATATACGATCTCCCGCCCGATGTCCGAGGTACGTATTAATTTCATCGAAATTATCCATATCGATGATACCCAGAGCCAGACGCGCCTCGGAATGTTCCGCCCGACTGATGGAGCGAATGAGATTTTCTTCCAGTCGCAGGCGATTGGGCAGGCCGGTCAATACGTCGTAGTACGCGTAAAATGTAATCTGACGGTCGGTCAGGTGCTCAATGGTCACATCGCGCAGCACGCCACGCAAACCGGCTACCTGTCCTTCGCCGTTGGTAAAGGATACGAATTTACCCTCCAGCCACATGTTGGCGCCCTCCGCATACGGTACCGGAAAGCGCAAAATGGTACTGCCGGCCCGCGCGCGTTCTTTTAAGATGGAACGCAGGCGTTGATTTAGAAAGTAACGATAATCGGAATGAATATAATCTTCAAACGAACGGCCCAACGGAGAATCCTCATCGTCCGTTTTCATTAACTTATCCCAGGAATTACTTACCCGGATGATGTGCAGTTGCGTGTCCAGTTCAATGGCCACTTCTTCCAGCATGGCCAGAGTATCCAGATAAGACTGACGCTCTTCTTCGGCCTTCAGCTTCTGGGTCATATCCCGTAAAATGGCCTGAATACGACGATCTTCCAGTAGAGTAACGCTGACCGCCACCCGAATAGAACTGCCGTCCGTTCGACGTACGGATCGATCGATATGAATGGTACGTTCCCGGGCCAGTCGCCGAAAAAGCGACGGAATTTCCCGCGCTTCATCGATGGGCATGAAAAAACTGATCGGCTGTCCGCGCACATCCGCCAGGGTCAGGCTCATCATGTCGCACATTTTCTGGTTCACATACTGCACGTGGCCTGACGCGTCGAACACCACAATGCCGTCCGCCGCCTGTTCCATCAATAAGCGATAGTTCTTTTCGCTTTCGCTGAGTTGCCGTTCGGCATGCTGACGTTCCATTTCCGCCGCGGCACGCTCGGCAAAGATACGCAAAATGGAAAGCGGCACGGTCGTTTCATTGATGCGCCGGGATGTCATGATCACCGCGACTCCCAGCGGTTCTCTACGGCGATTGAAGAGCGGCACTCCGATGTAACACTGAATTTGATTACGATTGATCAGGGGATTATCGGCATAGGGTTGCAACTCTTCGCCCTGCAGAGTCATAATCGTCCGACCCAGCACCTGTTGACAGGGAGTATCGGCGGTTGCAAAACGAAAGTTGGATTGCAGCGCATTATCATACCACACCGCGCAGGTTTCCAGCGTCGCCGGGTCGTCCGACGCGACCTGCGCCAGATACGCGACTTCCACATTCAATGTTTGCGCCAGACTGGAAACGAAATGTTCATAGAACTCGGTGCCCACATGCGCCGAAATACCGGTTACGATTTCTTCCAGCATGGAACGAATACGATTGCGTTCGCTCACATCCTGAAAAAGCACCTGCACTCCGCGTTTCCCGTGTGAAATGATGGGCGAAGCGGCGGCAATTACCGGAATCGGACGTCCCTGCACGTCGCAGAACTGAATCTCCGTGGGCGGAACGGGCTGCCCGGCTTCCAGTAGGCGCAGGTACCGGCGGGCCTCATCATGGGAAGATGGATAGATAAAATCAAAAACCGATCGACCGAGCATGGATTCGGCCGACACCGATTGGGTCATGGCTACGGCGGCGTCATTGACGTAGTCCAATTGATTTTCGAATAAAATAACGAAGCCGAACGGAGCGTGCAGCATGAGCTGATTGTATTCCGGACGTTCATCCAGATTCACAATGCTCAGTTCGCGTTTCTTACGAATAACTTCCGACGTATGCGAATGCTCCAGTTCGACCATATACTGATCGATGGCCTGTACAAATCGCATCCATTCCGGACTGAAGCCGGAAGTATCTCCGAAATACTGACGGATTAAATCATCCAGAAAAGGATGCATGCGTCACTTACGATTCGAACTCCGGTTTCTGTTTCGCCAGAAACGCGGCCATACCCTTTTGCGGATCGGAACCGGAAAATAATTCGGAAAATTGATGAATCTCTTTCTGCAATCCCGCCGTTAACGGCAGATCCATCCCGGCATGCAACGCCCAGCGCGCGGCACGTTGCGCGGCACCCGATTTATACTCCAGCATTTTGCTTACATATTTTTCCGCTTCCGCCAGCAAATCGCCTTCTAACACGCGATTCACAAGTCCGATTTCATAAGCGCGGCCCGCATCGATCATATCACCGGATAGAATCATTTCCAGCGCAAGCCCACGACCGACGACGCGCGGCAATCGTTGTGTTCCACCAAAGCCGGGCAACAAACCCAGGGTCACTTCGGGCAGGCCCATACGCGCATTGGCGCCCGCCAGCCGAATATCACAGGCCAGAGCCAGTTCCAGGCCGCCGCCCAACGCGAATCCATTAATCAACGCGATGGAAATCAGTTCAGAACTGGAGATGGCGTTCATGGTTCGATGACCGAGTTCCGCGAATTTCAGCGCTTCATTAGGAGTAAACTGCTCCATGGCCGCAATGTCGGCGCCGGCCACAAATGCCTTTTCGCCCGCCCCGGTGAGCAGCATGGCCCGGCATCCGGGAGTTTGACTGAGATCTTGCGTTGCCGCATGTAAATCATTCAATACGTCCTCATTGAGAGCATTGAGCGCTTCAGGACGATCAACCGTTACAATCGCATACGATTCTTTCTTTTCGACTCTTACCGTGGACATTCACTCAACCTGTCAGAGCCGGGAAATCCGGCCACTATTTCTTGTATTTCCCATCAGTTACCATTATAAAGCGGCGCCCTGACAATGAAAAATCATCGTATTCAGCCTGCATTCCATGTTATTTTTGGTTAATTTTTATCCGCCGTCTCCGAAAATCGGAACAGGGGGGACAGCATGCCCGGAACACAATTCGCCCGCTTACGTCATCATCTGAAAGATTTGCACACCGAAGGAGCGCTGGTCGCTCTGAAAACCGGTACGGAAGTCGAGGATATGTCTTTCGAAGAAATTCGATTGTTGCGCGCTATCAGCGACAACATCGTTCCGCTGTTCGTGAAGATCGGCGGACCGGAAGCGCGCAATGACATTCGCGAACTGGCCCGCTGCGGCGTGGATGGGCTGATCGCTCCCATGATTGAATCGCCTTTTGCTCTGGTAAAATTTATAGAGTCTCTGCAATCCGTTCTGGGACCGGTGCAGTACGATCGGATTGTGCGCGGTATCAACATTGAAACCATTACGGCCTGTCGTCAGCTGGAAGAAATACTCACCATACCGGAAGCGGGAGAACTGAATCAAATTACCGCCGCCCGTACCGATCTCTCCGGTTCGCTGGATTTGCATCCGGATGAGGACCGGGTCATGGATCTATGCGCCCAGGTCGTAGCGCGGGCGCGCTTTGCCAATTTGCGTACTTCGGTCGGCGGGAAGATTCATTCCGGCATAATTGAAAAGATCGTCACGGAAGTACTGCCGGATACAGTCAATACACGCCACATGGTTATGGATTGCTCGCTACTGACCACGGGAAACGCGGCTGAATTGGTGGAGCGTAACCTGCGTTTTGAACTGGATTTATACGAATACCTGGCCACCATGCCCTCGCCGCGTCAGGCCTGTCACGCCGCCCGGGCCGACACTATCCGCAATCGCATGGAAGCGCAAACTCCGGCCCGCGAGCACCGGCCGCATCCCGCCACCACCGTGATGCATTGAAACGGTCTTTTGCAAACGCTTACAGGAATGCTTGACGCCAGAAGAATTGACGTCAGACTGCTGAGGATAGACCGATCGCTTCAGAAACACTTCCCTGAAATGCGCGCATAGTTTTCTGTACCGCGCAATTTTCTCGTAGCGAACGCCTCAAAGACATTAGCCGTATGAAGATTAATACTCGCGCGTTTATCATCGCATTTACAACTATCTTTGCCGTTTTGATTCTGTTGCTGACGGTGTGGACCAGGCTTTCCACCCAATTCGGCGCAGAGTTTATGGCGGTGTTCAACTCGGTGCATCCGCATCCCTATCGAGCGACGGTGGGCGGCCTGCAATGGCATGAAGAAGTTTTCGGCGCGGCAATCGACTTCTTCTATGCGGTGGTGGATTCTTTAATCTTTTCCCTGGCATTCAGTTCATTGTACAATTGGGTGTTATCCCGCTCAGACCGAACTTCCGGAAATTCCACTGAAGAGTAACGGAGCATGAGCGCCGAAAACGGCCAGAACACACAACCGCCCAGAAAAACGCTCCGTCAGAAAATCCGGTACTGGATGAGTGTGGCCCCCGGAACCAGGCGTGATTACATCCTGACGTTTCTGGCGTTGATTGATGTTTTACTGCTGATGTTCCGCTCGACCTTCGAGGGATTGTTCCCCGCGCAAATTTCGGCGGTGTTTATTGCGTTCGACTTCGGCGTTCTGACCATCTGGGGCATCGACTTCCTGCTGCGTCTGCGCCGTTCTCCGGATAAGCTGGACTTTGCCACCAGTCACTGGTATGAAATTGTCGGACTGATTCCGCTGGCCACGTTGCGCATGTTTCTACTGCTGCGCGCCGCCAAGCTGGCCATTGCATACTATAAACTGGGACGTTCCGAACAAAAGGTCAGTCGTTTATTGACGCAGGAAATCACCTTTCGCTTTCGCGATGTAATTGTGGATACGATTGCCGACGCGGTATTCGAGAAATCGCTCGACCGGGTGGAAGAAGTCATGCTGTCGCTGGATTATCAAAAGCTGGCGCACACGATTGTGGATCACCATGAAAAAGAAATTAAAAGCGTTATCATAGATACGTTACGCCGCAAATCGTTTATGGGCGAACTTTCGCTGATTCCTTTTATGGGTCCGGTTATGAATCGACTGGGCGGCGATGTGGCCGATACGGTCATTGAAGTGATGGAACAGGAAGTGATGGGCGACGTTTTCAAAGAGATTACCGCCCGCATCTTGAACGACATGCATATTCGACTGCGCCAACTGGATGTCGAACGAATCACCACGGGCAGCGCGTTTGTACGCAAACAAAAATCGCCTGAGAACCCCGTGGAATCGTCTTCGTCTTCAACGGATGAGAATGAGGACGGATCGGATTTTTAATGATTGATACGCCGGATGCGAATTAATTATCATCGATTTAACGCAATTGCATGTAACAGGCATTCATGGAAACACAATTGAGAGGAAAACGCGCTTTGATTGCCGCCGGCAGCAAGGGGCTGGGCTTCGGCATTGCCAGTAACCTGGCCCGGGAAGGCGCGCACGTTTCCATTTGCAGTCGAGACGTAGCCAACGCTGCCGCCGCAGCGGATCATATTCAAAGCGAAACGGGCCAGGACTGTCATTACTTCGCCGCGGATGTGTCCCGCAATGTGGATCTGGACGCATGGGTCATGGCCGCCGCAGAGGCTCTCGGTGGAATTGATCTGGTAGTGGCCAATGCGGGCGGACCGCCGGCCGGTAACTTCCAGGATTTTCAGGACGAGCACTGGCATAGCGCGTTTCAACTGACGCTGATGAGCGTAGTTCGTCTGGTGCGCTATACCCTGCCGCATCTCAAACAATCGGAAGCGCCTTCCATTCTGGCGATTACATCCGCTTCCATTAAAGAACCGATCGATAATCTACTATTATCCAACGTGTTTCGTAGCGGAGTTGCGGCCTTAATCAAGAGCCTTTCCCAGGAACTGGCTCCCTACGGCATTCGAGTAAATAATCTGGCACCAGGTCGCATCGACACCGACCGGGTACGCAGCCTGGACGAAGCGCAGGCCAAAAAAAATAATCGTGATTACGGTGAACAACGGCGCATTTCGGAAGCGACCATTCCGTTGGGACGTTATGGACAGATCGAGGAATTCGGCCGGGCCGGCGCCTTCTTACTATCCCCCGCTGCGGCATATCTAACCGGTCAGACGCTTTTCGTAGACGGCGGGTCGGTCAAATCGTATTAAGCCCGAATTGAACTATACTATAATTGAAACGAAAATTCGTGCCGACATTTTCAGCCGCGCACCCGGAGAATACGTGCATTGAATATTCAGGAGAATTAATAATATATGTGGAAAGTTTTCTTTATGGTTTTCATCAGCGTTTTTCTGGCGGAAGTAGGCGACAAAACCCAACTGGCTACCATGGTATTCGCCGCCCGGGAAAACTCCAATCCCTGGATTGTTTTTCTCGGTTCCGCACTGGCGCTGATCACCGCATCGGCCATTGCGGTATTGGTGGGCAGTTATCTGGATCATTTATTATCGCCCCGGTTGATTAAGATCGGAGCGGGAACGCTATTCATAATCATCGGCATCTGGACGATATTCTCGAAATGAAAGCGAAGCATTTTCAATTCTGGCGCAAATGGCTGACCGTTTCCAACGGAATGATTGTGTTATTCGGGTTCATCATTGCGGTAGCAGGCGATTCGATTTTCCTGTCGATGCACAACCATTATACCCGACAGGTTTTTTTCGATGGCGCTGATTTTCCCCCGGATACTCTGGCGTTAAAAAACTGGCTCTTTGGCATTATTGGCGCTACAATCATGGGGTTCCATATTCTGATGATATTCATTTCCGAGAATGCCTTTCGACGAAAAGAACCCTGGGCTCCGAACGCCATCTGGACGGCGCTGTTAAGTTGGTTTATTGTAGACTCAGTTATTTCTTTTTATTATGGAGCGATTCACAACATCGTTCTGGTGAACCTGGTCGCTTTAATTGTAATCGGTCTGCCGCTGATTATGACCCGCAAACAATTCAAGAAAGCAGATTCTACGAACGACTGAACGTTCTGTAATGCTGTGTCGACCACACCGTCATTTATGATTGCGCAACGTCTTCAGCAGTTTTTCGGATTCAACCGGTTTGGTAAGATAGTCGTCGAAGCCGGCCTGTAAGAAGCGCTCGCGGTCACCCGCCATGGACAAGCCGGTCAGAGCGATAATCCGACTGGAAAAAGCCGAGTCTTTCTGCAATTCCCGAATGAGTCGCATTGCTTCCAGACCGTCCATTTCGGGCATTTGGCCGTCCATCAGGATCACTTCAAACCGATGCGATCGCGCCTGATCAATCGCCGCCTGTCCGCTGTCGACCGTGGTAACGGAATAGCCGTACTTCTCCAGAATGCGTCGGATTAAAAGTTGATTGATAGGATCATCATCGGCGACCAGCACCCGGACTGTCGGCTCCTGTTC
>JAGRMX010000117.1 GCA_020441025.1 Leptospiraceae bacterium | reverse complement strand
GATTGGGACGCAACGCGATTGTGCCGCCCGCTCTGGCCAGTTGGGGGCCGACCGGTGCTTTCTTTGCTATTGCGGGATTGATGGTCTGGTCATATCGGCGCTGAAATGAGCGAGTTGCCCCGGGTATATAATTACTTTGCGACTCTGGCCGAGGTCAGAGATTACCTGCGTGGAAAGTGGGAAGGTGTGGGATTGCAGGCGGCTCCCCGGGTCTCCAGTCAGGTTCGCATGTCTATTCATTTAAGCGGCACGAATGACGGATTACGCATTCGCTGTCAGGGTCGCCGACACAGGCAAAGTCTATTGAAATTCTGGTTTCTTCGGGCGCATAGACGACTCTCGGAAAACCGAAAACAATCGATGCGTACGGAAGAGTTTACTCCGCTCCAGGAATTCGGTTTTCAACTCAATGTGAATTGGGCTGAAGTCCAACCGGCCGCGTCGGATCAGTTGGACGTGGACTATGCCCGTCTGGCATTCAATGACTTTGAAATGATCGCACAGGGGCTGTTGCGTGATCGAATGCATTTACAGATCGGTCAACGGGATGTGCACGGCAACCTGAGTATATATTTCAGCGGTGTGTTAAACCGGATCGCCTGAAGATTTTTTCGCGTAGTTTCCGGATACACGGGGTCCTTTCGGTTTTTTAGCTATTAGCAGATTCTTGTGATTCCTTACACGTTGGGTGCGCCCGAATTGGTTTGGTTCTCGTGCGAAAGTTGCAAACTCTGTTCAATTCGAGTGAAAACCTGCTCGGGTTTGATCCAGTACATACAGGCCAGGTCACCACGATAGCATCCGCGATTTCCAAAAATAGAACAGGGCCGACAGGAAAGTTGATCCACAGGCACCTGAATAATGCTGCTTTCATCTTTGCCATACGGACCGAATCCGGAGTACGGATGCGTTGAACCCCAGATGGATAGCAAATTCACTCCCAGCAAGGCCGCCAGGTGCATGTTAAAGGAATCCATGGCCAGCACCAGATGCATACGCAGGAAAAGAGCCATTTCGCCTTCGAGATTGAGCTTCCCGGCTACCAGCACTGTATTGGAAAACTCAGAATGCATTTCTTCCAGTATGGAGACTTCCTTTTTACCGCCCCCGTACAGAAAGACCGTGGCGTCCATTCTGGTGGCGATGATTTTTAGTAGATCGCGCACGTACTCCAGGGGCCACATCTTAGGCGTGTGTCCCGCAAAAGGCGCGATTCCAATCCATAGATTGTTGCGCCTGGTCAATTGATTGGCCAATAAAAATTCTTTAGCCAGTTGACGACTGTGCGTATCGGGATTGATCCAGGGACCGCGTTCGGGCAGGGCTGAAAAACCGGCCCGTTCAAAAACATGCATATAGCGTTCTACCATATGCGAGATAGGCGTAAGTACTTTGTTCGATCGGCGGGTTTGCTGATGTTTTTCGCGACGCCCTTTGACAATCGACGCGAACTCCAGCCCGGGTTTCAATCGGAAGAAAAATTTCAAGATGCGCGAACGCAGGCTGCCATGTACGTCTATGCCGTGATTGTAAGGCCCCAGCTTACGCAGTTCGCGATACAGGCGATACAGTCCGGTGATCCCACGATAATCGCGTTCCACATTTACGCCGATGACTTCCACACCCGGAATATTATAAAAGAACGGTTCGTATACCTTACGTGTTACGAGCGTGATGCTTAAATTGGTATGTTCGCTGGCCAGGGCGTGTAATACGGGTGTGAGTAACGCCACATCGCCCATGGATGAAAAACGCAGTACGAGCAGTCGCATGTATTAACCGGTCTGGGTTTGCTCTTTACGAGCATATAAAACCGGGTTTAATTGCTCGTCGTTGTACATCTTCATCTGTCTGTAAACTTTCATATATCGATCGCCCTGCTGAATATCCTCCATCAGTTGGTCCAGACACATGCTCAGGTCCTTTTTCTGTTCCAGCAGTACGTCCAGTTTAGCCCGGCACTTCTGGATATGCTCGGCGCTGACATCCGTACGTTCGGTCTGTTCGTGCATATGATAGATCTTCAATGCCAGCACCGACATGCGATCCACGAGCCAGGCCGGCGTTTCTGAATTCAGGCGCGCCTGTGGTTTGCGCGGCGCGTCTTTAAAATGCTCTAAAAACCAATCGTCGATTTTTTCGACCGTATCCACCCGATTTTGATTGGAACTATCGATGCGATGCTTGAGGTGCTTTACATCGGCGCCGGTGATATCCGGATTTCGGATTAAATCTTCCAGGTGCCATTGAACCGTGTCGATCCAGCATTTATGATACAGCAACCAGTCTATGCCGTCCGGGGCGAATGGATTTGCTTCCGCGTGATCCACGTTATCATGGACATGGTAATCATCAATACAGCGCTCAAAAATGGCAAAGCAATGACCGGCATTCATCATAACGTAATGCCGTCGCTGCACTCTCGCAACAAGTAGAAAAAAACCCCGGATTCACGCCCGGTATATATAAACATCTATCATCCGGGCTGCTCGGTTCCCACCGGATTCCGGGCAGTCATGCCGTGAAAAGTCTATAAACCTCTTACTCGCGGCACGCAATTATCTTCGTGTTATGTTAAGAATTTGTGAGTGCTGGTATGATTTTTGCTGTAATCCAGGTATGAAAACGGGAAATCGAGCGCTGTACAGCAGGAGTATTGATCACAGCCAGCACCGATTGGATATTTCGGTTCAATTCGAGGAGCAGGGGATACGCATTCGAATTGAAGCGAAAATGAATGAAATTGGAGTACTATTTCGTTTGTGTGCCGTTTTATTTCGATTCGGCCTGGATGTGCGCCAGGCCCGAATATTTTCCCCGGAGAAGTCCGGAATTCAGGACGATTTTCTGGTGCACCTCGCCTCGGGCGAGGAACTGGATGAGACCATCATGAAGGCGCTGGTCGATGATCTGGAGCGACTGTTGTTTGGGGGCGTCTCCGTGCTGGAGTATCTGAACGAGAACCGCACTCCGGCACCCCGTTCTTCCGGCAATCATCCCGAAGGAAGCATCACCTTAAAAATGACCGCTACGGGCCCCGAAATCCAGGTGCGCGGAAGGGATAAACCCGGCCTGTTGCTGGCTCTGGCGCAGGCTTTTTATCTCATGGACATCAACGTAATTGAAGCCAATATTACTACCGATTCGAAAGGCAAAATCGCCAATGAATTTCGGATTGATGCGGCCGATGAACGCTTTCGCAGCAAAGAATTTCAGCGCCGATTGGTCGAAGACTTGAAATTTCTGCTGTAAGCCCCACGAAGCAACATGGTTTTTCCCCGATGGGCCTGATCAACCGCCCAGTTCTCGACTGCGCCGCGCCGCACTCTGCACCGCGCCCATTACCGCCCCATGAAACCCGTTTTCTTCCAGAACCTGTAGCCCCGCAATAGTTGTCCCGGCCGGCGAAGTCACTCGATTGCGCCAGACATCGGGATGCTCATCGGAGGCATTCAATAGAGCAATGCTGCCCACAATGGTATCACAGGCCATGCGTCGGGCCGCTTCGTACGTCAGTCCGGCGGCTACGCCACCTTCGGCCAGGGCCTGCACAAAGCTGAACACAAAGGCCGGCCCCGATCCGGCCAGGCCCGTCACCGCGTGTAAGAGATCTTCTGTTGCCACGCGTACGACAATGCCCACTTTTTCAAAAATTCCCTGGACGGTGCCAAAAAAAGTATCATCAACACAGTAGATACCCGAGACGGCATGGCCCACAGTCGCTGAAATATTGGGCATAACGCGGGAAATTTGAGTATTCTGCCCGGCAGTCAGAAAACCCCGGATTCGATCCGTACTTACGCCGGCCGCAATGGATATGTAGCGGCGTTGTCCGCTGAAGCCCTTCAAGGCGGTAACCATATCCTGCGGCTTAACACATAGAACGATAACGTCGCAGCTTTCTTCCAGCGCCAGTCCCGAATCTGCATAGGTTAAGCCGGGCACCGATTGGATCAATTCACTGTTCGGATGGGGGTCGAAGGCCAGGATATCCAGATCGGGATCATCGGCGGCCAATCCACGAACGATGGCGGCACCCATTTTGCCGGTACCCAGAAAACCGATGCGATATTGCTGATTCATTCGGACATATTGATATGCGTGTCCGCCACCGAAACTATTTTCCCGCAAAATCAATGTGAGCGCCGCAAAAGCGACCGGATCTATCGATTCAGGAAATCTCCGGACAGAATGCGTCGATCTTCCGGCACGCTCCAGTTGTAGATATAGGTCCAGGCCTCCAGCGGCTGATCTGATTCGAGTTCTGCGGTCGTGGTCGAGGCCTGTGCAGGCGCGGGGAAAACGTGTACCATTCGGCGAACGTACTCGGTAGGAGATGCGTCGTCGGGCCCGCAACCTTCGTACGCATCCAGCATGAGAAACACCGGTCCGGGGTTATCCAATCGATATAATTCACCATGTACGCGCTCGCCGGATTGCCGGGAAAGAATCAACCCGGGATAGTAATCAATCAGGTACAGGCGGCCGTGAGTCCAGGCGTGTGAAACATGGGTGCCATGGGTCAGAATAATGTGATGGCAGGGATGTTCATAATCGGCACGCAGAGTCCCATAAACGAAAAGCATTTCACTCATGAAACCGCCGCCGATCGATTACGTAGATGCGGGGCCATCCGCGTCAATGCGCAGCCCGGCTTCGCGCCGGTGTCTTTCCAGCGCCTGGGAAACCAATTCGTGTAGCAAATCCGATAAGGGCATGCCGCTCAATTCCCAGAGTTTGGGATACATGCTGATGCCGGTAAACCCCGGGATGGTATTGACTTCGTTGATTAATATCTCTCCATCCGCAGTTAAGAAAACGTCCACGCGGGTCATGCCTTCCAGCTCCAGGATTTCACATGTGCGGATGGATAGATCCTGTAATGCTTTGACCGAATCGGGTTTCATATCGGCCGGCATGCGCAGGGCGGCGCCGTTTTCATCGAAGTATTTGGCCTGATAAGAATACCAGCCGTCGCGCGGTATGATCTCTCCCGGAACGGAAGCGCGCATCTTGCCCAGGTTTCCCAGTACCGCGCATTCTATCTCACGACCAATGATGCTTTCCTCAATGATGATTTTATTGTCATAGGCGAAAGCCATATCCAGAGCCGCTGCGAATTCATCGGCGGTGCTCACCCGGCTGATGCCGACGGAAGAACCCATATTGGCCGGTTTCACGTACACCGGACTGCCCAGCTCCGCCGTTACGTCCGCATAGATAATTTCCGCGCGGCGATGAGCGTGAACCGAACGAAAGCGTCCGATGGGAATGCCCGCGTCCCGTAGCAGTCGTTTCATCAGATCTTTGTCCATGCCTACGGCGCTGCCGGCCACGCCGGGCCCTACAAAAGGCAGGTTTAAAATTTTTAGCAGTCCCTGCATGCTGCCGTCTTCTCCGAATGGACCGTGCAATACGGGAAAAACAACATCCAGAGCCGGCGGACTGTCGCCCGAGGCATTGTGGGCAAAGGCCAGCTGTTCGGCTTCACCGGGAATCAAACCCAGATCTTCGGGCGTCCGGTCGCTGAATACGGGCAGCGATTTACCGGCATCTACCAGCATCCGGCGGGCGTCACGGGCCAATCGCCAGCGGCCTTCCCGATCTATGCCGATGGGAATCACTTCGTAACGTTGTGAATCGAAACCTTCGATGATATTACGGGCGGAGATAAGTGAGATTTCATGCTCGGCAGAACGTCCACCAAATAGAACGCCCACGCGAATGCGGCGAGATTGTTCGGATTGTGCAGTCATAGTGTATTTGTATTCAGTAGCCTGATGGTGAAATGATAGAATTCCGGAATGAGAATGCTTAATATCGGAGGCGCTGGCGGAAAGTTTGCTGGGCGTTTTCAAAGCCGGCACATTGTTTCATAAAAGCGACATTCCCGCCCAGCATATCCTCCAGGTAGCGCAAACCGGTGCGACCGTACTCATCGCGTACCCAGCGATGAAAATAGTAAACCTCTTTCTCGGACATATTGTGCCGGGCGGCTTCGGAATCCACCGAACGGATTTCATCACACCATTCATCCAGGCCCCGGCCGGTAATGGCACTGGTGCGAATGATGCGAATGCGCTCGGTTTCGCCCGGCCGTGCGTACGCCAGACTGGCTTTTAACGCATGATAGCTCTGGTCGGCCGCTTCGGTCTTATCGTATTTGTTGATAATAAACACGTCGGGAATTTCCATTATGCCGGCCTTCATAAACTGGATTTGGTCGCCGCCCAGCGGTTGCAATACCAGGTAAATGCGATCGGCCACGTACTGGATTTCAATTTCATTCTGGCCGATGCCTACGGTTTCGATTAAAACAAAGTCAAACAGATAATGCAGAAAGCGACACACCTGAAATGTACTGCGACTGACGCCGCCCAGTTCCCGGTCGGAAGCCTGACTGCGAAAATAGAGTCGCTTTTCATCCAGCGGAAAGCGCGTGCGCATCCGATCACCCAGAATGGATCCTCCGGAAACGTGACTGGAAGGATCTACCGCCAGGATGGCCACGCGCAGTTGATCATCATTGCGGATCAGCCGATTGGCGATTTCACCGATTAAAGTGGATTTGCCCGATCCCGGAGTTCCCGTGATGCCCAGAAAACGCGCCTGTCGGGTGCTGTGCTCGCGCAGGTATTCCAGAACGGCCGCCCGACGTTGAATGGCGGCCGGGCGCGGATCTTCGAATACGGATATCAAACGGGCAATGGCGTATTTTTCGGCCTGTAGAGCGCCTTCGATCAGCGATCGGTCCTGTTGGATGTCCGCCATCAGGGAGTCAGCGCGGCCTCTTTTTCTTCGACAATGTCCATCACTCGTTCCATGATATCAATCAACTCGTAATTCGAAGGAGTGAACACCTTGCGTATACCGATTTCCTCCAGTGTTTTAAAATCTCCGGCGGGAATGATGCCGCCAAAGATCACCGGGATGTGTTTTTCGGCACCGCCTTTGCGCAACTGATCCATGGTCTGCCGCGCCAGTTCTATGTGGGAACCGCTCAGAATGGAAACGCCGATGATGTCCGCGTTCTCTTCGATGGCGCTCTGAACGATCTCTTCCGGAGAAAGTCGAATGCCGGAATAAATCACATCGAAGCCGGCATGTCGGGCGCTGACGGCAATGACTTCCGCCCCGTTGGAATGGCCGTCCAGTCCGGGCTTGCCCACCACAATGCGCGGGCGATGACCCGCCTTTTCGGCAAATTGGTTAACGCGGTTGCGCAACCGTACAACCCGATCGTCTTCCAGGCTTAACTTCTGCCCTTCAATTCCCGTCACCGGTCGATATTCGCCGAATACTTCACGCAATGCGTCGGCCCATTCGCCGGTGGTCACACGCGCCAGGGCGCATTCAATCGAAGCTTCCATCATGTTAGATCCGTCGTTGGCCGCTTCCTTCAGTTTCTGTAAGGCCGCCTCCGCCCGATTCGCATCGCGATTGGCGATGGTTCTTTCCAGTTGTTCGGTGGTGATGCGCGCGGCTTCTTCATCCACTTTGAAGATACCGCCGTCGTCACCGGCGGTCAGCGGAGAGGGCAAACCGTCGGTCCATTTATTCAGGCCCACCACTATCAATTCGCCCGAGTTAATGTCGCTAACGCGATTACTCATGGATTTTACCAGAGCCGTTTTCATGTATCCGGATTCAATGGCCGCCTGTACGCCGCCCATTCCCAGGATGCGATCGATTTCGGCCTGTGCTTCCGCCTTGAGCGCATTCACTTTCGATTCAATCACCGGGCTGCCGTCAAAAAGATCGGGATACTCCAGCAAATCGGTTTCATACGCCAGGATTTGTTGCAATCGTAATGACCACTGTTGATCCCAGGGACGCGGCAGGGATAGAGCCTCGTTCCAGGCGGGCAGTTGCAATGCTCGACAGCGTGCGTTGCGGCTCATGGTGACACCCAGAGTTTCGATGAGAATACGCCAGGCATTGTTTTCGGGCTGCGCTTCGGTCAACCCCAACGAATTCACCTGCACGCCATATCGAAATCGACGATAACGCGGATTGGCCACGCCGTAGCGGTTTAATGTAATTTCATCCCACAACCCTGTAAAGGCGCGCATCTTACACATTTCTTCAATGAAGCGAATGCCGCTGTTCACGAAAAAGCTTATGCGACCGACCACCTTTTCAAATTCTTCACCGTGAATTTGACCGCGCTCGCGTAATATATCCAGAATGCCGATGGCGTTTGCCAGGGCGAAGGCCAGTTCCTGGGCCGGAGTAGCTCCCGCTTCCTGTAAGTGATAGGAGCAAATGTTTGAAGCGTTCCATTTGGGAATGTTTGCAAGGCAGTATTCGTACATCTCGGCGATGATACGCATGCTGGCCTGGGGCGGAAAAATATACGTACCGCGCGCCAGATATTCTTTAACAATGTCGTTCTGAGTGGTGCCCTGCAGTTTGGAAATGTCGTTTCCCCTTTCCCGGGCCAACGCCACATACAGCGCCAGCAACCACATGGACGTACCGTTGATGGTCATGGACGTGTTCATCTGTTCGAGGGGAATCTCCTCAAACAAAATGTGAAAATCGTCCAGACTGTTAATCGGAACACCCACCTTGCCGATTTCGGGGCGCGCAATGGGATGATTGGAGGAATAGCCGCACTGGGTGGGTAAATCAAAGGCTATAGAAAGACCGGTCTGTCCCGCCGCAAGATTGCGTCGATACAATTCGTTACTGGCCCGGGCATTGCTATGACCGGCGTAGGTGCGAAAAATCCAGGGGCGATCGCGTTGTTCCTCTCCCTCATCGTTATACAGCTTATGGG
>JAGRMX010000116.1 GCA_020441025.1 Leptospiraceae bacterium | reverse complement strand
TTGCGCTTCGATTTGCGCGCGGCGGGGCACGAAGTGGGCGTAATAAAACAATGGACCGGCATGCCAGGCGGATTGTTCGGTGGTACCGGAGAAATATAAAGGCATGAAGTGAAAATTGGAATCGTGTTCGCCGTCCGAGCTATACCAGGTATTGAATACCAGCGTTCGATTTTGACTTTCACCGGTATGTTGATAGATCAGCGGTGCGGGAAGAAAGTGAGTGCTGGAATCACGGCCGAATGTTCCGAAATATAGCGGCAGGGCATACAGACGGCGCAAATCGTTATTCGAATCATACGAATGCCAGAAATTCAAAACCAATGATTGCGAAACGGTTTTGTTCTGACCGACATGACTGTGATGATAATAGCCGGGTAAGACCAGGGTCGATTTGCCGGCCTGCGGCTTCCGATTATAGTACGCCAGCGGAGTAATCAGCGTCAGCGCATCCCGGTTGCCATGATGCAGCGAGAATAACGGTACTACGGTCAGGTTATACCGCTCCTGCCGATTGCTATTATAGTACAGCAAAGGCAGAGCCAGTAAACTGAACTCATTGGCGTTACCGCCGGTATAAATCAAATGCGCGTAGCTATTGCGATAGCCGTCCGAATCATCGGAAAACCAGGCCAACGGGGTCAATACAAATGAAGCATTGCCATCGGTTTTATAGTAATAGAACGGAAATAAATACTGTCGATGTCGTGGGTCGTTTTTGCTCTGTAGATTTTGATACAGATACCCTATGTTCCATTCGGTAAATAGAGGATAATCGGTATACCGGAAGGCGCCGAAAATGCTCAACGAATAGTGATCGTCCCAGTTTTCTTCTTCTACTATAAACGCGTTGATGCGGAATTTTTCTTCTTTCTCGCTGCCGTAGATGGCGCCCGGATCGTAATCCAGATCATTCCAATCGTCCGTATCCGCGAGCAGAGGCGCCGACAGCAGCAAAATCAGCCCGAGAATCGGCAGGCAAACAGGGCCGTACGGGAGTTTCCATCGTACCTGACAACGCATACTGATTTTGGACCGCTGCCGGCCGCGCCATGTTCAGAAATTGTGAGCACGGCGGCGTTTATTTTCATTCAGCATTGAATTGATCCGGCCGGAAAGTTTCGTCCAGATCCACCGGCAGCAGATGATCCCGGGCGGCCTCATCGATTTTGACCGGTGCCAATCCTTCCGCAAAGGCTCCTGCTCCCAGAAAGCGGGGTGGAATAATCCATTCGCCATTTACATCCAGATAACCGTATCGATCGTTCTGGCGAGCAACGGCCCGGCCCTCATGATAGGGATACGCTTCATCAAAGCGATTGTCCGTAATCGAGCGCCCGTCCGGTTTGATATAGCCCGCACCGCGCGCCTCAATGAACACCGCCAGGTTTTCCTGAAAATCGGCAAAGCCGTCATCATTTCGGTAGCGATTGAAGTGCGCGTCAATGGCCACCTTACCGGAGCGATCCAGGTAACCGTATGTGTTCTGCCGTTCAAAGCGCGCGCGCTGCCCATGAAAATCAAACAACCTTGCCGTGCGCAATTCGGCATCAATTCGAAATAAGAACTCACCCTGTGGATCAATAAAGCCGCGCTCCGTCGGGGAGATTTCCACGTATGCCATGCCTTCCGAAAAGTCATGGGCTATTCGGAATTGAGGTTCGATAATAGTGCGCCCGTTTACGTCGATGTAGCCGAACAGATTACCCGTTTGAATGACCGCTCTGTTTTCATGAAAGTCCCGGGCGGTGGTGTATTGCGGACGAATATCCCACTCACCGTTGCGATTCAAAAAACCGGCCGCGCCGTGCGCCGAATCGAATACCGCCAGTTTGCCGTGTGAAAACTGACGGCAGTGCAGTGCTTCCCCGGTGGATACTTTCCATTGGAAAACGATTTCCCCCGCCGGATTGATAAAGTACTCGGCGTCATTCATCCAGACATGTGCGCGTTCCTGCGCGAAGGAACAGGCCCGGTCAAACGCGCGATCGTTCACCAGGTTACCGTGCGTATCAATGTAACTAAAACCGTGACCGGCCACGCGCACTACCGCGCGCTCTTCCGCGAAGGATTCCGCTTCCAGAAAACGCGGCGGCACAATCGGTCGCCCTTCGCGATCGATAAAACCCCAGGCCGCTCCGTTCACTTCGGTGATAATACGATTTGCGGTTGACGCGTCCCCCGTCGCCCGATCCGGAGACCCGGCCGGTAGCGTATGTCGTACGGTGGGTGTGGAAATCTCTTCCGCCAGCACCGGGACGGAAAATTTGCCGTCCAGGAACACACCGGTAAGCAGCACGGCCAGTACCGGAAAAATCCGGCGCATGAAAATCAAAACTTGTGTGGATTGTGGTTGCACGGTACTCACATTTTTTGAAATATAACGGATCATCGCGGTCGGCGAGGATACGGGCGCCATAAATTTTGCTAAAAAAACCTAAACTCCGCCTACATCACCGGGATCAACGAGAGTATAGGTCAATTGATGCGAATCTTCCAGCAATTTTTCCATGTCCTGACGCAGTTTGCCCAGGACTTTTTCCACGGTTTTGCTCTTATCACGGGAATAATCGTCATAGTATTGACCCAGTTTAAACGGAGTGGCAAAACTCAGGTAGGCATTGCGCGGTAGTTGCGGCGGATGTCCACCCAGCATGCGCGGCGTCTTACCGAGTACGTACGATTCGAAGCGCGCCAGCCATTCGTAAAATCGCTCCGGAGTCGGTCGCGACACCAGGTATTCGCGTTTAATGACAATCATGTCGTACGCTTTTACGCATTCGCGCTGGCACCATTTCATATCCGCCGCGCTTAACTTCGGCAGATCCTTCATGGGATAGTTGATTTCAATCAACTCCAGGATAGAGGTCAGGTGGCGTAGCTTATTGATGGCGTCCGATTCTTTGTTGTAATTCTTTAATTCCATGCGTCGTGCGATGTTATCCAGCATGCGGTGGCGCACACGACCGATGCGATAATCGAAATCACTGTCCGGCTTGACTTCGATGGCGTATTCTTTTTCGGCCTGCTCCAGCAGCAAGCGTCCGACCATTAAAAACTGTCGCAACAGATTGCGTTGTCCCGGATCGACGCCCAGTGCGATTTCAATTTCACGAATGGATTTGTGCAGGTCTTCGCGGATTTCCGCTTCGGTCGCTTCAAACTTATATTTTATGAATCCCGGTAATATGATAATGTCGGCCGACGCGTCTTTTTTGCGCGCGTCCTGTAATGCGCCGAAGCTGAGTTTTATTATGCCGGGTTGAAAAGGCATCAGACTATCATTCTCGCCGCACATGGGTTCGCCTTCCGGAAAGAGTACCAGCTTGCCGCCGGAATTCGCCAGAATGCTGCGGGTCATACGCATGGAATCCCGGTCGGCAATGCCAGGTATGACCGAATAAGCACCCACACTCTGAAATAACTTGCCCACGGCTCCGAATAAAAAATCAAACGCGCGCCGGGTGGCCATGTAGTTGAAGCGGGCGCCCATTACATTGGCTACATGATACGCGATCATCGGTTCCGCCTGGCTGGGGTGGTTGGTAAAAAACAACAGGCGTTCTTTGCGCAGCGAACGCAGCATCTGTCGGTCGCTTTTATCGATGAGAATCGCGTCGATATTCTGATATTGCTTGATCACTCCGGGCAGGGCCGCGTCCGCAAACCAGGCCACCGGAAGCTGGAAATCGGGTGGGATGAAAAATTGCATATCAGGGATGAAAGCAGCCGCAAATCGAATCCGGCAAGTCGAAATCCGATGTCGTATCCGGGCGTGGGTGGAAAATTAATATGAAATCCGGAGCGGTGCCTGTAAGTGCGCGGGAAGTCTCGGGGAAATCCGAACTGTTCGCTCCGGGCGCGCTTCAGGTTGTGGTTGTGCGCGCCAGGTGATTGTTCAATTCATCCAGGGTGATGAAATTGTGCACTCGATCCAGGTCGTCCAGTTCGGTTTCGGCCACCAGTGTGCCGAAATGGCGACCGGAAAGAATCAATACTTCCTGATTCTTAAAGAGATGCACGAATTTTTCCAGTACCTCCGCTTCTTTGCTGGAAATTTCCGGCACGGTGCGCACATCGATGATAATCTGATCGCCTTTGATGCGCTGTACAAAGGGGCCGGTGAAAATACGTTTGATTTCGCTGCGTAGATTGCGGGCCCAGCCGGGGGCGAAACGTAAGATGGTGCGTCCGGCGGAGCGGGCCACGGTGATGGAGTGTTCCGTTTGCTGCGCGGCCTGTTTCTGGCCGGCGGTATTTTTGAGAATTTTGATAACCTTTTCTTCCAGTTCGGACATCTGGTAGGGCTTCAGAACAAAATCCACGGCTCCCTGCTGCATGGCCTGCTGAGCCATCTCTTTCTGACGAGTCGTGCCAATCACAATTACCGGAATGTCTTTGATGACGTCGTCCCGACGGAGCGATTTCAGGAATTCCAGACCGTTCATATCCGGCAAATCCAGGTCCAGCAGCACCAGGTCGGGGTTTCCGGAAAGGACCAGTTGCAGTCCGCTTTTGCCGTTAAAAGCCTGGGCGATGCGATGCGGGATGCCCTTCAAATTCCCGGGGAATCTATGCAGCGGCATGGCCGAGTATTCTATGGTCAGTATGAGAAAGGATTCCCGCATATATTTCCAGCAGACGGCGCGGATATCATATTGAGTATGATTCCGATTTCCTTTTCTATCAAAAGAAACTCAGTGGCAAACAACAAAAAAATCCGGATAGAAGATTTCACCCGATTCGGAAGATGGGTTGCGCGTCGGTTTGCGTATTAGAGCTGTGTCATTTACGGCATTCTGACTCATCGTTTCCAGACAAAACAACGGTCATTTTCTATTGGAGAGGATTCCAATGTCCCATTCACCCATGCAAAATATGAGCTCGGAGGAGTTGCAGAGCACTCTGCGGGAACTCCAGAACCGGCACAAAGCCTTCTGCGCGGAAGGTCACGCGCTGGATATGACCCGGGGCAAACCGGCCGGGGAGCAACTCGATCTGGCCAATGCCATGTTGGATCTGCCCGGTGCGGAGCAATTTCGGACAACCGGTGGTGTGGATACACGCAACTATGGTGGTCTGGAGGGTCTGCCGGAAGCGAGAGCGTTGTTGGCCGCCATGCTGGATGTGAAACCGGATGCGGTCTTGATGGGCGGGAACTCCAGCCTGACGTTAATGCACGATGCGGTTGTACGCGCTCTATTACACGGTGTGCCCGGAGGACAGGGCCCCTGGAAAACTGGCGGCGCTGATGGAGTGAAATTCCTGTGTCCGGTTCCGGGATACGACCGGCACTTCAGTATTTGCGAGCACTTTAATATAGAAATGATTCCGGTGCCTATGACCGCCGAAGGACCCGATATGGATGCGGTGGAATCTCTCGTGGCGCGCGATGCTTCCATCAAGGGCATCTGGTGCGTGCCACGCTACAGCAATCCAACCGGATGCGTGTATTCCGACGCGGTGGTCGATCGTCTGGCGCGCATGCAGTGTGCCGCTCCGGATTTTCGAATTTTCTGGGACAACGCGTATGCTGTCCATCATCTGACCGAATCACCGCAACCTTTGAAAAGCATATCGGCGGCCTGTACGGCGGCCGGGAATCCCGATCGTCCGTACCTGTTTGCGTCCACCAGTAAGATTTCCTTCGCCGGGTCGGGTATTTCCGCGTTTGCCGCATCACCGGCCAACGTGGCGGACGCTAAAAAGCATCTATCGATGCAAACCATCGGTCCGGATAAGGTCAACCAGTGGCGACACGTGCAATTTTTTGAAAACATTGACGGAGTTCACGCGCATATGCGCAAACACGCCGCCATTATCGCGCCCAAATTTCAACGCGTACTGGAGATTTTCCGGGCCGAACTGGAAGGTCGCGGCATCGCCGATTGGACCGAGCCCGATGGCGGCTACTTCATCAGCCTGGATGTGCCGGAAGGTTGTGCCGCGCGGGTGGTCAGCCTGGCCGGAGAAGCGGGGGTGAAACTCACGCCTGCCGGAGCGACATTCCCATATCGAAAAGACACACGCGATGCCAATTTGCGCATTGCGCCCACTCTGCCGGCCATGTCGGAAATAGAGACTGCCATGCGCATTTTGTGCGTGTGTGTGCGGCTGGCGGCCGCCGAGAAGTTGATCGGTCGGATTTGATCGGTCGTACCTGCCGTCAGTCGATAGGCCACTGGCGATCACTCCCCGCGATGATCGCCGGTCGGTTGTTGATTCAGTAAATTATCGCGATGGCGAATATCCTGACCGGTAGAGAGGCGTACCAGTTCTTCGGCTACATTGACCGCCAGATCGCCGACCCGTTCCAGGCTGAGCACAATGCGATAGATGTCGGCAAACGCCGCCCGGTTGATCGATTCCTCGGTAATCAGCCAGTTAAAAATTTCTTTGCAACGTCTATCCAGCTCCTCGTCTACGGCGCGTATGGAACCGAAAAAACGATCTTTCTCCTCCACCAATGATTCGACCGCCATACCGACGATGGTGATTACCCGTGAAAGAATCAATCGAAACGATTCATCCGTCTGAAACAGGTCGGCCGGCACATGACCGTTTAAAAAGGCCCGGGCCGCATTGACCACGTTATCGCAGAGGCGTTCCAGGTTACGGGTAATGCGGATGGCCGAAAGAGCGAATCGCAATGGATCTTTTTTTAGAACCGTTTCGGGTGCGAAGGCCTCCATGCCCATTTCCCTGCGGGTCACTACCGCTTCCAGTATGGCCATCTGGGAAATGTTATCGTTTTCTTTTTCCAGTTCGTCAATCAGGTCGTCTCGCTGGATCAAAGCTTGCGCCCGCTCAAAATCAGATCGCTCCAGAGCATCGCTCAGCATGAGCACCTGCTCAAGAGTCAATTCCGCCATATTGGCCAGATTCTGTTTTAAAAACTGGTAGCGGGAGTGGAGTCCGGAAGGAGGATTCATGATGGGTTATGCCCGGTTATAATCGGCCTGTGGACGATGGCAATCAGCTTCCGTGCAATTTCGGCACGGATGTCAGGCTTCTTTGCGTAGCTCTTCCGGATCGGTGGTGGAAGTTACGATCGTTCCACATCGTCGGCATATCCGATCGATACGGGTGGGCAGTACGGTCACGCCGAATAAGAGGGCAAACCAGCCCCAGAATGAATAATAGGAACGGGTGCGGATAGTGCGGTTGGCCGGTTCATGATCGCAGGTCGAAGCGGCATTCATCCGGCCAGTCCAGTGCCGCAGCCGAGGTTCGCAAGTCCGATTCCCGGAACCGGGTCGGGACCCGGCGGTGTACGGTCCTCACCGGAATTTGTCTTTTGCTTGATTCCTGGTTGCTGTCCTTCAAAGCTGCTGGTTATGAAACTGAAAAAACTCTCTCTGTATCTTTTTATCGGTCTGGCAATGTTTCTGGCTCAATGCGCATCGGGTGAAGAGTCCGGAGATCAGGCGGCCTCAGGCGAAGATTCCACCGCTACCACGCGGGATGTTTCCGGTAGCGGATGTGTGGCCGGTGACTGTCAGGGCGGCGAAGGTACGTTCGTCTACCAGAGTGGATCTCGATACACCGGTCAGTTTTCCAACGGCCAGCGCAATGGTACCGGCACCTATGAATGGGCCAGTGGCAGTAAATACGTGGGCGAATGGAAAGACGGTGAGCGGCATGGCAAAGGTACATATACCTGGCCTAATGGCGATAAATACGTCGGCGAATTCATAAACGACCAGCGACAGGGTAAAGGTGTTTACCAGTGGTCCAATGGCGAAAGATATGAAGGCGATTTTGTAAACGGGGCGCCCAACAAGTAACATTTGATGAATGCAACTTAATATACCGCGGGGTTGTTTCATTGCAGTCACCTAAAAACTGGCGTACCTTTTTTATCTTACTCATTCCCGGGATTCTCATGGCGATCATGCCACCTCAGGAGCCGCATTTAATCCAGAAACTGGAGTTATTGTGGCATGGGTGGCTGGTCAATGCCATGGACTGGTTCGACCTGATACTGCATTCGGCTCCGCTGGCATTTGCGCTGGGATATCTGGGGCTGCTTGTTTATGAACGTGTGCGGGGTGCGGGCGATCAGCGTCCGTAGTCCGCAATTGCTTTCCAACTGAGTCACCATTTTCGAAGCGCGTCTGCGCTATTGAAGCGGCCGCTAAATCCGTTTCGCCTGTAGCATTTGCATATCGGCTTTCAGAGCGGGAATTCAATTGACGTCGGAATTATTTCTTGATAATTACGTATAAATACTGAATCCCGGGGGACCTATGGCGGATCGTTTTACCGAAAACCCGATGGCTGAAATGACGGCGCTCGCTCGTGCGGTCAGCAACACCGAGAAGGATCGTCGTATTCGTTGTGGTGATGGACTGGCGGTGAAGCTGTTGGGCGGCAAGTTTAAATTCATCGCGAAGGTTCCGCCGGTGCGCGCGCTGATGAAGCGCATTCATCGTAAAATTACGCCCGGGGGTTACGGCTACATTATTGCCAGGACCATTTATTTCGATCAGCTGCTGACTCACCTGCCGTTTGAACAACTCATAATTCTGGGCGCCGGTTTTGACAGTCGCGCGTACCGCTATGCGCATGTTCTGAAAGATAAAAAGGTCTTTGAAGTGGATCATCCCGAGTTGGTGGCCCGCAAAAAAACGAAACTGCAATCCGTTCTGGGCCGACTGCCCGAGCACGTTCATTACGTTCCGGTGGATTTTAATGTCGATTCATTAAAAGATAGCCTGGTGTCCGCCGGTTACAATCCTGCGGTTCCCGCTCTATTTCTCTGGGAGGGCGTAAGTATGTACCTC
>JAGRMX010000115.1 GCA_020441025.1 Leptospiraceae bacterium | reverse complement strand
TTCCCCCTTGCCCTTGGCGTTGATCTTACCGCGGTACTCGCATTCAAAAAACTCTTTTACCAATTCGTACGTAGTCTCCGAAATATTGATTCGGTCCGGTTCGCCGCCGGACTCCATTCGACTGGCCGTGTTGACCGTATCGCCCCATATATCGTACGCGAATTTATTTTTGCCTATGACTCCGGCGGTAACCGGGCCGCTGTGAATTCCAATGCGTATGCGCCAGTAGGCGTACCCCAGCGCCTGTTTGACTTCGGCCATTTGAAGCATGAACGCCCGCAGCTCCAGAGCCGTCAGACAGGCGTCAATGGCGTGGGTCGTACTGATGGCGGGCAATCCGGCGGCGCACATGTAAGCGTCACCGATAGTCTTGAGCTTCTCCATATGATTGTGCTTGATGACTTCATCAAATTGGCTGAAACAACCGTCCAACTCGGAGATCAACTCATCGGGCAGCATTTTGGTGGAGGCCCGGGTAAATCCCACAAAGTCCGTAAACAACACGGAAACCGAATCGTACCACATGGGTTCAACCTGCCCTTCGGCTTTCAATTCGTTGGCGATTGATGCGGGCAGGATGTTATTCAGCAATTCATCAGACGCTCTCTGCGCTTTTTCCACATCATCCAGCAGGTGAATGGTCTGAATAATGCCCGCGATGGCATCACTCAGAATGGACAATTGCTGGATCTGTTGGCGTTTCAAACCCTCGGGCTTATAGCGCGTAAAATTCAGAAATGCGAATACCCGGTTGTTGATGGATAGCGGATTAATTAGAAAATTTGACATGCCGTACTGTTCGATTACGAACTTTTCCTGCGGTTCCGAAATGTTTTTTCTGATACGCGGAAAGTAAACAGAACGATTGTTGCGACGGTAAGCCAGTGCAAATGCTCCGGTAGGATGTGTAATATCGATGGGCGTACTACGAATCAGTTCCCGGTTCTCTTCGGATATATGCTCCGGCAAATTTGCAGCGACAAAATAAATCTTACCGGCATCATGATCTACGTTATATAAGGAGTAGTGGTGAATATCATAAGTTTCGGATACATACTCAATGACTCGCTCCATAATCGCTTCAATATCCTTGAGTGGAGCGATGTTTTTGAGCAGGTTATTCAAACCTTCCGTCTCGCGTTGCAACCTTTGAGCCAGTTCGCGCTCCCGGTCACGTTCTTCTAGAATGCGAGCCGTCTGGACCGCACCGGCGATTTGATTCGCGAAAGCTTCCAGGCTTTTTAATGTGGATCGGGTAACCCCGGTTCCGGCCGGATCAATTGCCAGAATGCCGCA
This sequence comes from Leptospiraceae bacterium, assembly GCA_020441025.1. Taxonomy (GTDB): domain Bacteria; phylum Spirochaetota; class Leptospiria; order Leptospirales; family Leptonemataceae; genus JAGRMX01. Next base: position 7,564 of record JAGRMX010000115.1, on the reverse strand, counting down.
CACTTCGTCGTTGGCCAACAATGGAATCTGTATAAAAGCACTCAGTTCAAAGATCTCGACCAGTTTCCGATCCAGCGGGGCCATCTTATTAAGCGGGAATCGGGAGAGGTCCGGTAAATGCAATGTCTTCCGGCGTTGATAAGTTTTGTACAATGTACCCAGGTCGACTGAAAGCGGGATATTCACATCTTGAACGAATTGAGCCTGTTCGGCCGTTACGCTGCGCGAATAGCCGTCGCTTCCCTTGAGTATCTGCCGTTCGGTATCTACCAGCAAAAGAAAGGCACGGTTCATGCCCATCGATTCCACCGTATACTGAGCAACCTCACGCACCACCGCCTGTAAATCGGTTTGGGATGCAATCCGCCGGGAAAACTCCGCCAGAGTTTGAATTTCCTGGCGGGCCTGTTCGGTCTGGGTCTGTGCGACCTGCAACTGCTGTGTTCGTGCGGCTACCTTCTCTTCCAGACGCTGACTTAAATCTTCAGCGGTTTGAAAAGACCGACTGTTGCGAATTGCAATGGCGGCGGAAATCGTCAGTATCAAAAACATATAGGCATAAGAAGTCAACGTCGGGAATCCCAGACTGAAGGAATAGCTGAACATATCCAGGGCTATTGCGGACAGCAACACCGCCAGTCCGATGGTAAACAGAACGCTCTGCGGTTTTTTACGACGCAGACTGTATACGCATGCATACAACACAAAGCCGGCACCGACCGCATTGAATACGAATCCCGCCGGCATACCGAACATCATATACGGCAACAACAATGCTTTCGGAAATAATAACGCCAGCAGCAAGAACAGATACAGACCGCCCGAAATTATACCCAGAATCGTTCGACTGCGACGGGCCGGAATATCAAAAAAATACGTAATGACCAGATAGGAAAAAATCCCGTTCAGAACTATGGCCGATTGTATAAAAAGAAGATTCCAGTAAAAACCGATGCCGACCTGGGTGGCTACGGGATTCCAGCTCAACTGAAACAGAGTGGCGTTGATACAGAATAGAACAAAATACAGATGAAAGCGATCGTTGCGCCGCAAAAAATACAGCAACAGATGATACAACGAAAGTGCCAGCGTCATAAATGACAGCAGACTGTCCTCAATCAAATTTACATGAAAAAAGGAGCGCACCGTTTCCAGTTCCCCCAGAAATAAATCCGGTTTGGAAATTCCGCCCATACCGTACACCGAGGCCACGCGAATTGCCAGCACGTTCTCTTTTTGAATCAGTTCGGACGGTATTCGATAGTAAACGTAGTTTATCGCCGGTTCACGGGCTTTGCCTTCGGCATCGATTTCTCCCAGCGATCCAAGGCGCTCTCCGTTCCAGTACACAACGCTGGCCGCGTCGATAAATGGAAACTGCACAGCCAGTTGCGGAATCGACCTCCGGGACTCTTGATTGTCGCCTGCATTATGGGCAACGCGATTCGGCATACGGACATGCAACCGATACCAGGCGGCTCCATCGTGCACGGTGCCGCGCATATGCCAGTGACCGACTACAGGCATAAGCTCCCATGAGCTATCGTCGTAATTCCGCCGGGCGAACTCCGCTCGATCCTCGAAATGTATACGCCAGTCGCCCTGTAAGGCATACAACACGCCCGTATTGAGATCGGCACTGGATACTTCCAGTGTGCCCTGCTGCACGCGACCGCCCAATCGATCGGTCTGCAGTTCTCCACAGGCCGTCAAACAGCACGCCGGCAAAAGTAACAGAACGCCTAAAAGCCCTCTGCGATAATTCCGCATGCCCGATCGCATGACGAATAATTGATATGAATTAATAGAACGCAAGGACTTTGATAGAGGTCGCCGATATACATCCGGCAAGAATCCATAACCTTGAAGACGCAAAAACCGAACCGGGTTATGTTCCATTCAGTCAGCCGAATATACAGGTTTATCGTCTCTGTATTGGTAACAGGTAAACGACTAATCGATCGGTTGACGAACCATCCGGGTGAATATAAAGGTTGCCATGCCGAAGAAAAGGAAGCTTCTGATTGCCGTTTTTATCATTTTTTGCATACCTCTAATTCTAATTGCATATCTTTATCTTTTCCTGCCCTATTCCGATTACCCACAGTTCGACACCACCAATTCGAATGAACTGATTGAACGGGGGGCGTATCTGGCCAATCATGTAGCCGTATGCGTGGATTGTCATTCTACCCGGGACTGGCGCTACTATGCCGGTCCCATTCGGCCCGGCACCGAGGGGATGGGCGGCGAAAGGTTTGATCGCGGTCTGGGGTTTCCGGGAGTATTTGTTTCAAAGAACATCACACCCGCCGGTATAGGCGATTGGAGTGACCGGGAACTGGCACGCTCCATTGTTACGGGCGTCAGCCGGGATGGACGCCCTTTTTTTCCGGTAATGCCCTATCCGGCCTATGCCAATCTTTCGGTTGCGGATTTAACCGCTCTGGTGGCATACATTCGAACTCTTAAACCCATTCCAAACGAAGTACCGGCCGCCGAAGTAGACTTTCCGATGAATTTTATCCTGCGAACTATTCCCGGTCCGGCCCGCCCCGCGTCAGTCGATCCTGCGGATACCGTGGCCTACGGGGAATACCTTACAACAATCGGCGGTTGCGCCGAATGCCATACGCCGGCGAATAAAGGTACAAAGTTGCCGGGCATGTATCTGGCCGGAGGATTTGCCTTCCCGTTTCCCGACGGCTCGGTTGTACGCTCGTCGAATATAACGCCCGATGACGCTACCGGCATTGGAAAATGGTCTCGTGAACAATTTATTGCGCGGTTTAAATCCAGCGATACACCCGCAGCGCGTTTGATAAGAGTCAAACCGGGTGAAATGAATACGTATATGCCGTGGATCATGTATGCCGGCATGACCGCAGCAGATCTGGGTGCTATTTATGATTATCTGCGCACTATCCCGGCCGTATCCAATCCGGTAGAGAAATTTACACCGGCAACCGCCGAATCCGAATCGCCTTGAAAAAGATTCTGTTGATTGCGCATCAATGCTGAATCATACGTTTTCGCTTGTTTATCCGAATTGAATCGGTCTTAATAACAAACAAAAGCTAATTAATAAGTATGTTTTATTAATCCGCCGGTCGCTATTTTCAGGGAGCGCCGGTGCGCACGCAGCGAGTGAATCTCAGATTGTTCTTACTACCATCGATGATGGCGTACGCCCGACCGGTTCCAAAGTTAAAAATCTGCGCGTTATTGGGGCTGGCCGCATAAGTTGTCGAAGTCCAGTAAATTCCGGCGGGTCCGCCTGCCGTGGCCGGGAATTCGGTGGTATTGATAAGCGCCGGCGGACCATTGGTCCATTCCACAATCGAAAGCAATTCGCGAAAATTAGGCAAACGCCAATCGCCATGCGTACCGTAGCTCAGGTTTTCACATACCTGCAGCGCGGTTTTCCAGTTCATATCATGCGTAGCCGGCATCGGCAGGGTACAGGTGCCGCCACCGGCATCCAGTACCGTTCCGCCCGCGTTGATACTGCATTTAGTCCAGGTCAGATTCGAAGTGGCATCGAAGACCATATAATCGGCACCGGAATTCTGGGTGGTGTAAGACGGCGCCGGATATGCCGGGCCGGTCACACAACGTGCCTGACGACCGGCCGAAGCGATGGGATCGTCCTGAATGCGTGGATAATTATTGGCAATGTTGAACTGTTCGCCGCCCACCAGGCCCGAGGCATCGGCCGTCCAGATAAAAGTTGAAGCACCCGCGCCGTTAAAGAAATTCACGGAAGTGTTCAACGCGGGATTGCTGGCGTTAAGATCGTAATGCATTATCAGTTCCCGCGTTGTGGGCAAACGCCAGGTCAGGGCCGCCGTACCCAGACCGGAACAATAGGTCGCCGCAGTCGGTGCATCGACCACACCGGAAGTGCCGGCGCCATTTTCATACGTCAGGCCGGAGGTCGCTTCGGTGACGGTTGTATTGCCGTTGGACGGCGCCAGGCTGAAAGCGGCCGGTGTATCGCTGTAATGTGCATCCTGGCCGTAGGGGTATGTGGCGTTGCCCGGGAGATACGTTCCCGCCGAACAGGTGGGATCGGGGGTCCAGGTGCCGACGTTATCCCAGTAGCACACGGTTTGACCGGTGTCGGGCAGCTTCGATGTCACCGTAGTCCCATCCACCACAATGTTTTTGTTTACAGAGAGAGAGCCGTTGCCCACCACACCGGCGCCGGGCGCGTACGGCAGGGTGATTACCGCGGCATTGTTGGCCCCGTCGCTGATTGTACCGCTGTTTAATTGCAGCGAACTCGTATCTTTATAATCCAGATCGGCGGAGCTATGTCCGGCCCCGACGGTATAATTGAATTCCACCGTGTTACCGCCGCTGACGGTGGTATAGTTTACGACCGCGTCGGTGGCGCCGGTTTCCAGCGTAAGGGTGGGAGTACCACCGACCGTATTCACGGTGATCGGTTCGCTGTATACAATTTGAATCGTAATCACCTGTCCGACGGTATAGGTATTATTGGCCGAACTGGAGGTGATATTTTGAATCGTGGGCGCAATGCCGTCTATCACCAGGTTTTTGTTTTGACTCAACGATCCCGCCGCGCCCGGAGCCGGTATCGACAGCAGATCGGCATTGTTACCGGCGCCATCCTGTATGGTCGCGCCGTTTAGATTTATGGGATTGGTAACGTAATCCAGGTCGGAGGAGACATGACCGGCCGCAACGGTAAAACTGAAATTCATCGTGTTTCCGCCGGTAACGCTCGTAAAAGAAGCGCTCACATCCGAGGCGCCGGTTTCCAGAGTTATGTATGGTGTTCCACCGGCCACGGCAATGTTCTCGTTAAAAGTTACCTGCACATTCACCACACTGCCGATGCCATATGTCCCGTTTGCCGTAGTGGAAGTTACGCTGCTGATGGTCGGCGCGGTGAAATCTCCGGTAGTAAATCCGGGCGATTGGATGACCGGTGCTCCCGCTATTCCATTACCGGCCGCATCCTGTACACCGGCCTGCACATACAGGCGATATTCGGTGGAATCCTTCATATTTGCCGGACTTGCGGGAGTAAACGTATAGGTTATATTATCTCCGGTTGAAATCGTGATGCCTTTACACATTGTAAAAGCCGGTCCCTCGCGCAGTTGTACGCTACCGGTGCATGCCCCGTCGCTGGTATCTAAGCTAAAAGTTCCGTTGTTCATCGCCTCCGAAAACTGCACCTGTACCGTTTGATTGGTCGCAACATTTGCAGTTCCGCCGGAAGGACTGACGGAAGAAACACCCGGCGCGGTACTATCATTGGCCGTAGCCGTAGCCTGACCGGTTACGCCACCGGGCGCGTAGTTGGTGGACGTGTCGTACGCGAATGCGGTGTAACAATACTGTTGTCCGTGGGTCGTAGCCGAATCCAGCGCGCTGTTGACGGGCCCATTGTACACAACCGTGGCCGTTCCATCGTTGGGATTGGTCGTGCACGTGGCTCCGTTTACTCGCAGTACTTTCGTAGCGCTGAAGTCCACATCGACCGGATTGGTCCAGTTCAGTTGAATCGCTCCACTGGCCTGTGGTGTGGCCGCCATTCCGGTCACATCCGCGGGAGGCGTGGTATCGATGGCGTTACCGGTAACGAAAGAAACCGTAGTAGCCGAGCCCAATACCGAACCGTCCGTACCCGATACGCTGCTATCGATATACAGTTTATAACCGGTATTGGCCGCGAGCAATCCGTTGGGAGTAAATTCAATTAAAGGATTATTGGAAGTGTTCAGGCTCAGGCCGTGACAGTTCGCAAAATTATCATTCGAAAGCTGTATGCTGCCGCCGCATGTTCCGGCCAGGGAATTATAGCTTAAAGAGGCTGTATTGACCGTATCGTTGAAACTGATTCGTATCTTTGAATTCACAGCCACATCGGTCGCGTTGTTTGCCGGAGATGTGGATTCAATCCGGAAAGAATTAGAAGTCAGCAGTAAAATAAAAAGACCGTCATAACCGCCGTTCGGATAACTATCCACGCATGCGGGGGCGAATGCAATCAGCATGCCTGTGCAGATCGCACTTATAAACCGACTTATCTTTCGCTTTGTGTTCATCTATAAAAAAGATCGTTTGAATAGCTATATCAGCAGTATACGAACGATATCTACCAGTACTATTTTAAATTCGGATGATTTAAAATCGGATTCGCCCGCTCATAGTTAGATGAATTCAGGCCGGTTTTTGATTTAAAAAATGATTATAAAACACAATGTCACATTGATGAAAGCCGGAACGCCTTACATCGATTGTTCGTTATAAAAACGAAATCGATAAAACGATACCCCGACAACATACAACGGCATCCAATCCGATCGGATCGCCGCACTTCCTTCCGGTTTTAAATCATAAAAAAACACAGTGCTGGACGATTTGCGGCTACTCGAATGAGGAGCCGGCTGTACAGCCGGCCAATTCCATAACAAGACAGAGTCTCCAAGGGCTAATGTGCAGAGAGGGCATTCGGTTTGTGTTGCTATGGGCCGCGCTGGTTTGTTCAACCACACATTGCTCTCATGTGCGATACGAACGATTGAAGTCTGCCCGATTAATCCTCTGTGATCATTTCAGTTCCCACCAGGCCCTATCCACAGTGATTTTTCCCTTGCCAGAATTGTTTTGGGGCCGATAGTCCCGACACACAGGCTGTTTACTTAAACGATGACTCCTTCGTCTAAAAATATTACGGCCATTCTCTTGATATATATCGCCGTTGCTGCCTGCATATTTCAGATAGTACACCCGATGCGCGCAACCTGGCCGAATATTGATTATGGATTCATAAGTATATTCTCTAAATCATCCGGGATGGACGGTGCAAAACTTGAGCAGACGGCCACCATCCCCATTGAACGTCAGTTATTGCTTATCGAAAGCATCGGCGAAATTCGCTCCGTAACAACAGACCATTGTTTTTCCATCAAAATCAAACCGGATCTGGATGAAGCTCTACCGCTTTTACCTTCCATTAAGGAGCGATTGAAGAATGTTTCGCTCCCACCTAACACAGATGATCCCGATATACATGCTATTCATACGCGAAACTCACCTTTTTTATTGATAGCCGTTCACGGTGCGGAAAACCCGGCGACATGCAATCGATCTGCGGAATACTTAAACCGATTCATCGGGGACAGAGGTCGAACCGAATGCGAAAATGGTCCTATTCGCTTGAATGGCACACCAATCGGCCTGATAAATGTTTATTCCGCAGAGCAAGAAGATCAAATACTATTAAGAAAATCTATTCAGGAGCATATGCCTGCTTTTCGACGGCGAGTTGACCGGTGTTCGCAAGGTCCACGAATGAAATACAGGCAGTTATTGCTACGCCTGATTTCAGGCGCAACCCTGGTCATGCAATCAATCGGATGTCAAAGCATCGGCACGCCCAACAGCAATAAGCCGATTTAAACCAAGTTCCCCGACCTGAATTGAACATTGTTTCGGTTTTTGCGGAAGCTATTCAAATATTTCAGGTTTCATTCTGTTTTATGCAGAATATTACTGAAACCATCGACGCACGCAACGGCTGACC
>JAGRMX010000114.1 GCA_020441025.1 Leptospiraceae bacterium | reverse complement strand
CGTACAGCACCACGAAGTTGCCGGATTCGGCCCCTGTCTTTCCGCAATGCGTAAAAGTGAATATCAGTAATAAGCCGGGTAGCAGCAGGGAAAGACCGTACCACGATCGTTTTTTTTGCGATCTGGGCCGGAAATTATTCGTAAAATCTGAATTGTGTGCATTCGTATGTTTCATAGGCGTTCTTGTTCAAAAAGGTATTATTTTGGTTTGTTTTAATGGAATTCCGATTGTGTGGCAAGAAATTCATCCGGTATGATATATCGCATGGCTCAATTCGGAATTCGACATTATACTCTTATTATAGAAAACAACAGCCGCTCTGCAAGGATTTGCATAAAAAATACGTCGGTTGAGGCCAGATTCGGTCGGGGCGCTATCGCATGCGCGGGTTTTCTATGGAGCTGTGCCGCTGAACTGGAGCTGGTATGACTGCCCCTCCGCATGGAATTCAGGATCGTCTGTTGAGTCCGCCCATTACGGATCAACTGGGACGTACTTTCCGGGATTTGCGCTTGAGTGTCACGGCACGATGCAATCTGAGCTGTACTTATTGTATTCCCGAAAGTGGCTCCCATGCCGGTAACCGCTCCCTGCGTCCTGAAGAGTACGTCGAGCGCATCCTGCGCATTCACGCCGAATCTCCCCTCCGGTCGCTGCGGATTACCGGCGGAGAACCCACTCTATACCGGCACTTACCGGAGCTGATAAAAGGCATCAAACAGGCCGGAATTCCGGCGGTCCATATGACTTCAAACGGACTCCTGCTGGCGCCGGTGGTCCAATCGTTGCGAACGGCCGGATTGGATCGATTGAATATATCATTGGACGCCATTGATCCCGAAATCTTGCGACGTATCGGTCGCAGTCCTCGAGCCGATCGGGTATTTGCCGGCATCGATGCGACTCAGCAAGCCGGTCTGCCGCTCAAGCTCAACAGCACGATTTATCGCGGTCTGAATGAAAATCAGATTGTACCGCTATTTAAGTACGCGGCTGCCCGGGGCATCACCATTCGCTTCCTGGAATTGATGAACATGGGGCATTTGCATAATTCGGTTTCCGATTATCTGGTCCGGGAACCCGAAATCCTGGAGCGTATTTCTACCGTCACCGCATTTCGCGCTTTGCCCCGGGCGGAAGCTTCGACCGCCCGCTATTTCGAAACGCCCACCGGAGCCCGGTTCGGAATCATCGCCAACCATTCGGCGCCCTTCTGCGGCGATTGCGACCGGCTACGCATGGATGCCGGCGGCCGCCTGTACGGGTGCCTCAGTGAAGATTATGGTCTGGAGTTTCCGCAAGCGATGGGCAACACTCTTGCGGATAGAGAGCAGGTACGCCGGGCTTTACGCAGCCTGCTGGCGCAGAAACAGCCCGTTCGATTTCGGGGCAGTACATTGAGTATGAAATCCATCGGAGGATAGTGTGCGCGTCGTTCAGATAATGGTATTTGCTCGCTTAAAAGAATTTTTTGAATCCGATTTTAAGCTGGAATTATCGGCACACGAACAAACCGTAGATCGGGTGCTGGCAAAATTGCAGACTATGAATCCGGCGGCCGCCGAAGTATTACGGGGCTGTCGGGTGGCCATCAATGAAAATCTGGTAGATGACACTGCGGACGTGCCGGAAAATTCCATATTGGCCATTTTGCCGCCCTCCAGCGGCGGTTAAAACGCGATTAACATACGAATACGCGGCGTAGTCGTATTCTTTAAGAATTCAAATGAATATAAAATCCGATAAACATGCGCACGTTATAACGGAATCACCGCCGGACGGCCGGGTGAATACGTCCCGGCAATCCATAACCGCCGCGCTCCTTGTGCGCCTGAGTCCGGATGCGCTGGATTTAAATGAGCTGATGAATGCGGCCGCCGGTAATCCGGCATCCGGCGGTCTGGTAATTTTCAGCGGCAACGTGCGTAACTTTAATCAGGGTAAGACCGTCTCGCATCTGGAATACGAGTCCTACGCGCCTCTGGCTGAAAAAATGATGCGGACCATTCTGGAAGCCGCTGCGGAAAATTGGTCCTTACATTTTGCGGGGGTGGTGCATCGCACCGGTATAGTTGCGATCGGTGAACCGGCGGTATATGTTGTAACGGCCAGCGCCCATCGGCGAGCGGCGTATGAAGCCAACGCGCACATCATTCATCGCACCAAACATGAAGTACCCATCTGGAAAAAAGAGTGTTATACGGACGGTACATATCTGTGGGGCCATAATTGTGATCATTGATTGGAAACGATGAATAAGAACTCGTCCCAGAACTATGAGTTCTAACAGGGTGCTGGAAAAAAGTGCAATCAAGAAGGTACAGTGGACGGCATCGATTGAAATACGAACCGAATTCATTTCGTCGTAAACGGGGGAGGCCGTAAATGACGGAGCAGGGCATACTGCCCATCGTACATGGCTGCGCTTTAGTGGGTGTGCTCTTTTTGGTGCTGGGAATTATCAATGGCATTCGAATCTTAAAATTGCTTCATTACAATCGACGCTGGGTGTTGTTGGTGGCGTTGATGGTTTTCTTTATCATCGGCTACATCGGCTATGTCATTATTTTACACGTGGGCATTCAGTTTGAAGTGCACCTGTTGATTTCGATGGTATTCTTAGTGGGTGCCGTATTCGTCTTTTTAATAGTGTTGACCAGCTTGAGAACGGTGGCGGATATCAAACGTGTCAGCCTGTTCAAAGAGCTGGCGGCTACCGACTCGCTCACGTTTCTATACAATCGACGTGTTATTGACGAACGCCTGGACGATGAAATCAGGCGTGCTATTCGGTATCAACGGCCCCTGTCGATTATGATGATCGATATCGATCATTTTAAGAACGTTAACGACTCTCTGGGACACCAATGCGGAGATGCGGTGCTGGTTTCTCTGGCGCGCCTTTTATGTCTGAACCTGCGGCATATCGATATCGTGGGTCGGTATGGCGGCGAAGAGTTTCTGGTGATATTGCCCGAAACCAGCGCGGAAATGGCGCTGCCGGTCGCGGAGCGTTTGCGACAGTCGGTGGTCCGGGCTCGCTTCCGGTGTGCGCATACCGGTGAACATAAGAATCTTTTTCGGCACTTGCTGGAGCACAAAGCAGTCGGGCAACATGAACAGGCCGGCCACGGTACGCACACCCCGAATGCGCATGGCCATTCCACACAGGCCGAGCAGGGGCACGAGCGCAGCGCCTCTGCGGCGGTTGAAATGGAGCCCGACCGCGCGGATGAGATTGGCATTACAATCAGCATCGGGTTGGCCACATTACGTGAGAATCAGGTCGATTCCCGACGTGAGTTGGTAGCCGAAGCGGATGCTAATTTATATCGGGCCAAACGCACCGGTCGCAATCGAGTGGCCGATAGTGGCCGATAATCGGTCTTCCGGTCCGGATAAAAACATTTCAACCAGGCAGCAGACTTTGCAGCGCCGGGAGCAATCGATCGATGCTGGCCCGACAGGCATTGGGACCCATCAAACCCACTCGCCAGATTTTGCCGGCCAGAACGCCCAACCCTGCGCCCACTTCAATGTTAAAATCCTGCAGCAGGCGAGCGCGCCCCTCCGCGTCGTTTACACCATCGGGAATGCGGACGGCGTTTAATTGCGGCAGTCGGCATTCGGCGGCCACCGCGAATTCCATTCCGCATCGATCGAGTGCCGCCTTCAACATACGATGCGCCGCCGCATGACGTTCCCAGGCATTTTCCAGTCCTTCGTTTAATAACAGAATGCATGCTTCATGCAGGGCGAACAGGGTGTGCACCGGCGCGGTATGGTGATAACTGCGTCGTTGATCCGGTTGCCAGTACCCGGAAAGTAAATTTACGTCCAGAAACCAACTGCGCACCGGTTCACTTCGATTCCGAATATAATGCAGTGCGCGCTCATTCAATGTTACCGGCGATAATCCCGGTGTGCAACCCAGACACTTCTGGGAGCCTGAATAGACCGCATCCAGTTCCCAGTCATCTACCCGCAGTTCCATACCACCCAGTGATGTGACCGCATCCACTACGATCATGCAATCATATTGATGCGCGATGGAAGCCAGTGTGCGCACGTCGCTGCCCACACCGGTGGAAGTCTCGGCGTGCACACAACCCACCAAACGCGCTTCCGGATGCTTGCGCAATGTGTCTTCCAGTTTTTGCGGATCGATCGGCCGACCCCAATCGTCTTCGACGGTTATACAAACTGCGTCCGCGCGGCGTACATTTTCACACATTCGTTGGCCAAAGACACCGTTGACGCAGATGATTGCCGTGTCACCGGGCGACAGCAGATTGCGCAGACATAACTCCATGCCGGCGGAACCGGGAGCCGAGATGGGCAGCGTCATGGCGTTGTTGGTTTGAAAGACGACCCGTAGCTTCGTTTTTAAGTCTTCCATGAATTCCTGAAAGGACGGGTCCAGATGGCCGATTACCGGTCGGGATAAGGCTGCAAGCACCCGGGCGTCCATATTGGTCGGGCCGGGGCCCAGCAACAATCGCTCGGGCGGATGGTAGGAACTAAGACCTTGATTATGCATGGTAGACCCAGATTGAAGTTCACCGTGCCAATGTCAAAGCAACCGGCATACTGAATAATCGTTAAAAAAGCTGCCTGATAATACAAAAACCGCGCAACATTTATTCGGTTGGCGACCCTTTCCGGTATGCACTGCTCCCAGTTGATGCGCGCGATAGCGCTGGCCATTGTTGTTATTACCGGAATCAGTTCCGGTCTGCGCGGCGCTGTCTGGGTTCTGTATCTGAGCCTGGCTATCGTCATCAGTCCGTTACTCGTTTTTGTTTTGCGCTCCGGTATGGATTTTATAAACTCCGGAATCAGCACACGCGTTATCGCCACAGGGCAACGGCGTTCATGCGGACCTTTTTTGTTTTTGCCGATTTTATTGACTTTGATTTTGTTGCGGATTCTACCGTTGGCCCAGCGGCCGGATGTACCGGCGGTATGGGAGCATTATCGGATGCGGGGCGACCAACCGGTGTACGATTACAGTCTGCTTGCCCGGGCGGAAGTCGCGTCGGTATTGAAACCCGGAACGTATTTATTGAATGTGCGCTTACGGCAGAGTCAGGATCGATATCGGCGCCGATGGCTGCCGCCCATCGGATTACCCCGGAGCGATCGTTATGATTTTTCGGTGTACGCGCGGGTAAATGCTTACGATCTGCATGCCGGTTGTTTGCTGGACGTGCGCATCTATGGCCGGTCCGCTCCCCGGAGTGTTGCACCGGACTCTTCATTTCAATTGTACCTGCGCAGCCTGGGCGCGCTGGATTCCATTCAACTTTCCCGGCGCTATCACGTCCTGGAAATCGATTGTCCGCCGCCGGATTATCGCGCCCGTCTGATTGCTCTGGTGCGAGAACGAACAGCGGCACTGAACTGGTCCCGCGAAAAAACCGGCGTACTGTTGGCTCTATTGCTGGGACGCTCCGGTTATCTGGACCGTGAGTTAAAAGACCGGGCCGCCCGGGCGGGAGTGTTGCATCTGTTCGCGGCCAGTGGTCTGCATCTGGGTATTCTGTATGCCTGCTTTTATCTATTGCTGGCCGCGCCGCTCGGTCGTAAGCATCCTGTGGCCTTATTGTTGCCTTTATGCCCTGCTTTCGGATATGTTTTGTTTCTGGATACTCCCGCTTCCCTGTTGCGCGCGCTGTGTTTTACCGGACTGCATGCCGGGATGTTTTTAACTTATAATCGACAGCACCGTCTTGACCTGCTTTTGAATACGGCCCTCGTGGTTTTTTGCATAGATCCGCTGCGGTTTGTTTCGGTCGGTACAGCGCTTTCCTTCGGAGCGGTGGGCGGAATATTTTTCGCGTTCCCGGTGTTTCAGCAATACATACTGTCCGTTCGCAATCGAGTGGCGCGCATGATTGCCGGTCAGCTGAGTCTGACTTTGGCCGCCACTCTGTTTACCGCTCCGATGTGCGTATGGTTTTTTGGTTATCATACCTGGGCCGGACAGTTGAGCAATTTGATTCTGGTACCGCTCACGGGATTATTGCTTCCGCTGCTGTTCATAACCATATTCATGACTGTTTGCGGTCTGGAGTGGTTTCTTCAAGAATGGTGTTGGTGGTTGATAGACCGCATGATTCGAATTTTTTTCTGGATGGTCGATTTCAGTACATATTGTTTTCCGGAGTTCATTACGGAAGCGATGCCGGGAATGGTGCTGGTGCTATCGATGATTTTGATTGTGCTTGTCATTCAGGTCAGGCGTCACTGGTTTCTGAGCATTTTGAGGCAGACACCCGGCCACAGGGATGCGGGAATTGCTACTCCCATGCCCATCGTTTCGCGAACCGCTCTATGGTGCACACGATTATTGGTACTGTTGACCGGGCCGGCGGGCGGTTGGTTACTTTATGAAATATCCCTACTACAGTAGAGCGGCCATTCGTGCGGCCATGCAATCCCGGGGCGCCGCACCGCGCAAACGTCTTGGACAGAATTATTTAATTGAACCGGCAATTGTGGAGCGCATGGCCGCTTCGATTGCGGAGCGTGTAGAAAATCTTAAAACATCGCCCTTCCGGGATTCTAACGATACTCGCCCCGGTGTTTTAGAAATCGGACCGGGGCTGGGTGTTTTAACCTGGCACTTATTGCTGAGCAGCATACCGGTTACCGCCATCGAGATCGATCCGGTGGCCGTGCATTTGCTACAAGAACTACTATTGCCGGCTTTCCCGGATAGTCCCCCGCAATTGATTCGGGCCGACGCCTTGCCTTTGCTGGAACAGTGGCGGCATACGCGGACAATCAATCTGGACGGAATTTCGTTACCGCGGCCGCATTATGTGTGCGGCAACCTGCCGTATTATATCAGTACGGATCTATTGCTGGCGGTGGCGCGCCTTCCGGCTATAGTCGGCGGAGTTTTTCTTCTGCAACAGGAATTTGCCGAACGGATTGTGAGTCCGGAGGCAATCAGTTCCCTCGGAGTTTTTCTGGGCAACCTGGGGCGCTGGCAGAGCCTCATGCGGGTACGGGCTACCTGTTTTTATCCGCAACCGACGGTGGACTCGACTGTCATCGCGTTTGAAGCGCACCCGGAGGGACCGCGCTGTTCCCCGATCATCCTGGAACGTGTTTTACGACTCAGTTTTGCGGCCCGCCGCAAGAAGTTGATCAATGCCTGGCAGATTGGATTAAAAGCCCGTGGGTCCGGTACGAATGATGTGTCGCTCCCGGTTGAAGACTGGAACATAACAACGCTCCAGTCGGCCGCCCGGGAAATTGGATTGGATGAACGTCTGCGCGCCGAAGCGGTAGAGCCCGGCAAGTATTATCAACTGGCGAACTGCCTGGAACATACGATCGGGTCGGGCGATCCTGTCAGTTGAAAAGAGCGCCGCTCGATTGAATTTCCCTTCCCATTTTTCAGAAGATCCCGTATTGTGGGCCACCACTGTAAACGCATGCTTATGATGATTGGTTTGCGGCCGGCGTAGCAATCGGTGTCGTACGCTTATAGGCCGGCCCGGAATTGCGGGAAAATTTTCGCCGCGTTTACGGCGCTTACGGTGGCGGAAAGCGATCGACCCGTTGGTGATCCGCATCGAAGACTGACTGTCGAAAGACGCAACGGCGTGTTTACGCGGTAAGCCATATCGATGCGAGTCATGCTCCGGGATCGAACATAAAATCAATACAATCGCCTTCCCGGTTACATGCGAAACACAGAACGAAAATTCTTACTCCGGCCATGGACCGGTTGTCCGCGCAGACGCGAGCACAAGAGCAGGCTTCGTTTTACCCTCCGGTTGCTTTTGCCGGGCCTGCTGCTTTTAACGGGCCTGTCATCCGCGCAACTCAACGCCCAACCGATTGCCAATCGAACGGTTGTAGTGGCGCGCTTTGAGCCGCTGCCCGGTGAATCCCGGGATACGGCCCTTGAAGGTCAAATTGCGGAACAACTACAGCGCAGTCTACAGCAGGGCGGCTATCGCGTGGCGCTCACCGGGCAGACCGCGCCGGAAGCTTTGAGCGACGCCAATCTTATGGACGAGGCCTTCGTGGTGTTGGGCGGTTTTTATCAACGCGCCGATGGAAATGACCTGAGCATTTACGGTCAAATCTATCATCCCGAGCAAAAGCGCATTGTTGATTCTTCGAATCACATCAGCATGCTGGAGCAATTGTCTCAGGCGCGGCACGAAATCGGTCTCAGCGCGGATGAACTGCGTGTTCCCGATGAGGAAGCCATTCGCTCTTTTGCCCGGGAACTGGTGTTGCGTCTGGCCAGCAATCCGCAACGGCGTATACGTTCCCAGAACGTGGCGGCCGATGTGCTGACCCGGGATGATATTGCGGGGCAATTGGAACCATATATAGCCTCCCGACAACGAGAACTGGCAGCCGCGGAAGTATTTGCATATATTGAAGACCAGGTGGTAGTAACGGCTACCCGCAGTGAAACGCGCTTAAAGGAAGCACCCGCGGCGGTGTATGTGATTACCGCCCGTCAAATTCGGGAACGCGGGTATCGTACGCTGATTGACGCTTTACATGATATTCCCGGCTTTGATATTATTCACGTGTATGGTATTTTTCCGGAATTGATTCATCAACGCGGTCTTGTTGGTAATAATCAGCGAACGCTTTTATATGTAGATGGAGTTCCGGATAACAACATCACCGAAAACGCGATTCTGGCGGGCAGCATTCGATTTCCATTGCACAACGTGGAACGCGTGGAGGTGGTAGCCGGACCGGCATCGGCCCTGTATGGAGCCAACGCTTTTAACGGCATCATCAACATCATTACCCGGGACGGATCCAGCGACCCCGGAGTCGAGATATCCGCCACCGGCGGCAACTGGGAAAGCGATTTTCGCCGACCGGGGGTGTCGGG